>MHYB01000118.1:4964-8529 GCA_001824635.1 Planctomycetes bacterium GWF2_50_10 | reverse complement strand
CCGTCTCTGGCTACATAGTTTCTTTTGTATATGTGCTTCGCAAGCTCTTGTCTTTTGTGGCGATCCTTTCCAAAGCGGTTCTAATAAGCCAAAAGACGAAAGTGAGCGTAATGTATGTCTGCAGAGAGCACCGTTTGCTTTGCGTTCCTAAAGGCTCTTCCGGGCCTGCGTCGAGCGCATTGCGGCGGTGCTCTATTTTTGCGCTGCCGTATATAGATCGGAAACCTTTTAATGGGAGGCAATCTATGGGCAGGTTTGGGAGGTTAAGGAAGGAATCAGCATGGGCAAGAGTACTTGCCCATCCTACGGGGTTTGGGAGGTTAAATAAGTTTCTTTGGGGTGTTGTGATTCTAATGCTCGCTGCCGGGATTTTTTGTAAGTACAGATATAAACATAATCGGCTCGCCATATACGACCTCACCTGGCAAACCAACGACAGCAATGGCCAAATAGATCACAGATGGCGATACTTTATTGACCCGCAAACCCACTTGCCCCGAAAGATCGAAAAATATAACAAGACAAACCCTGCCACCGACTACATACTAAAAGAAACTCTGCTGATCACCTATCCATCTGATGATGAGATTGAAAGGTTTGTAACGATTCACAAACCGTTATAAACCACTGATTAACACAGATTAACACTGATTTCTTAATACACTACAACGAAAATCTGTGAAAATCAGTGATAATCAGTGGTTAAAATTTTCTTCTATGAACGTTACAAAGGTTTTTAAAGCGCAAGGCTTAGGAGGGTAGATTATGCTTCCTGCCCACTCTTGAGTTCTCACTTCCAAATTAGCAGAGCAATTGCAAGGAGGATCAGGAGCCAGGTGCATATCACAATTGCGGCGGCCCAGTGTTTGAGGGATGCGGCGCGCTCTACACAAAGCAGGGCTTCTGCGCGGCACTGGGTCATGACGGCTTTGGGGACCAATTTACTCACAAGGAGAACTCCCAGAGGTATGAGGATGGCATCATCAAGATAGCCTATTACGGGAATGAAATCGGGGATGAGGTCAACCGGGCTAATCGCATAAACGACGACAGCTATGGCAAGGAGTTTTGCGTACCAGGGTGTCTGGCTGTGGCGGTAGGCCAGGTATAAAGCGACGGCTTCTACCTGGGTACGCTGGGCGATTCTCTTGAGATTAGTTGATATCGACATAGGCGTCATTTCTCTTGCAGGCTGCATAGCATATCGAAGCGGGAGAAAAAATCCATAATTATTGCGGAGGTAATCGTGCAAGAGTAGGGGAGTTTGCGTAGATATTGTAGGGCAGGCAGATTAGGTAAGAGGCAAGAGGCAACAGGCAAGATAGAGGAGAAGAAGTGCGGAAGTGCTTAAAAAAAAGATAAAGCAAGAGGGGATGACACCAAAAAGAAAAATTGGGAATCGTGAACATGGAATTGGGCAGGGCGTAAACTAGGCGTGATAAGGCAAAGCGGCAAAGGATTGATCGCAGAGGAGCAGAGACAGCGGAGGTTTGGCGGAGAAGATTCTGGTGAAATGTCGCGGATATGGCAAGGCTGAATAAAGGAGCGGAAAAGTGGATAAGATCGGTCAGTTAACACAACTCTTTGCACGTCTTGATTCTGGTGAGAGCGCGGATCGGCTTAGACAGGAAGCAGGGCATTTTCTGGATACGGTAAGCCCCAAAGACCTGGCGCTTGCAGAGCAGTTTATGATGCAGGGCGGGGCGGATCTTGGGCATCTGCGGTCACGTTGTTTCGCGCATGTTTCACTGCTTGGCGACCAGGCGGCTAAGCTGCGGGCGAGGCTGCCATACAGTCATATAGTTCGTACGATACTGGCAGAGCATGAGATGATGCTTTGCTTTTTGGCGGAGCTTGAGGAACTGAACCGAGAGATACAGCAGATGGCGTACTGCTCGGGGGCGAGCGTTGAGATTCGCAAGCTCAATCATATTGTTTCGCATATCGTTAATTCCGGGGATCACAGGTTCCGCGAAGATGAGGTGATTTTCCCTGAACTGGAGAGGCATGGGTATTATGGGCCGCCTGAGATAATTAAGATCGAACAGCTCGGGCTCGACGCATGCAAACGCGAGATGGCGGAGCTGGCAAACGCGGCGGGCAAGAAAATCGATTTTTCAAAATTCAAGATACGGTTCGATTCGGCGGTGAAATATCTTGTGCCGGCGATGAGGCAGCAGATATTCACAGAGGATAACATCCTTTACCCGATAGCTGTTGAGGTGATAACGGATCGCGGTGTATGGGAGAGACTTAAGGGTATGTGCGACCAGATAGGGTATTGCGGGTTTGACGGGAAATATTAGGAAGTCACTAGTCACAGGTCACAAGTCACAAGTTAGAGAGTGGTCGGTGGTCAGTGGGCAATGCGGATTTGGGTGAACAGGGAGGCACTTACAATGGTATATATAAATAGCAATATAGTAGATACAGGTGGTTCTATAAATTTCGCATTTTCTTGTTCTACTAAGGGTTTTGGACGGTTTTTCTAATCTTTTTCGAAGCTGAGCCGTATATACTCTAGAACTTTGAATAACATCCCTATGCCGGTAGAAGTTTGGGCCGCATAGTACGATAGAAAGGCACGGGACAAAGTGAAACGCGAAACAGATATCACCAATTTGCTCCAGAGAGACCAGAGAAAAGTTCTGCGTGATCTGCGAAGTCAAGTCAAAGAACTCAACGAAGTGCTCAAAGTAGTGGCGACGGCTCAAGATGTAAATGCAACTCGCAAAGAGCATATGGAGTTTCTGGGGATAGTAGGCTCGCGGACGCTGACGGCCAGAGAGATGGAGATGGCGGCGCAAGGCGGCATACCATTTGACGAGTTGAGGCGCATCACTGGCAGAAAGATAGAAGCATGCATTCAGAACGAATCTCTTCGCAATTCGCTGGGGCAGGGGCATATACTGCGAATGATACTTGCTGAGCATGAGATGATACTTTATCACATAAACGATCTTGAGGCGGTGGCGCTTTTGCTGGGCAAGTGCAAGGCGTGGAGCGATGGGACGAGGGCTGTGGAAAAATTCAAATACGTTATGGGGCAGCTTGGCAATATGGATTCACACCAGGAACGCGAGGAGCAGATAATTTTAGCTGCGCTGCATGCATCGGGCTGTGAAGATCTGCCTGAAACGATCAAACGAGAGCACGCAAAATTGCGTAAAGGCAAAAACGAGCTGCGGTCGCTGGCTAATTGTGCAGGCGTGGAAGATTTTGAAAGATGGATGGGGCGGCTGGAAACGGTGCTAAATATTTATGGGCCGTGTACAAAACAGCATATATTTACGGAAGAGCGAGTAATATATCCGCGGGCGCTGAAGGTTATACAGGATCCGACGAAGTGGGCGAATATGAAGGCGGCGGCGGATTCGATTAGTTTATCTGCATTTGAGAATAATTGAGGGAGAGAAGTCAGGAGACAGAAGACAGGAGAGAATCGCTCCCGGAAGGCGAAGTAGTACCGATGATATGGCCAGGCTTGGACCTGGCCATGTTTTTGCGCACACGAAAATTCTAAGCACGAAATCCGAAACAAATTCTAAATCGCAAGCACCAAATC
>MHYB01000118.1:0-4942 GCA_001824635.1 Planctomycetes bacterium GWF2_50_10 | reverse complement strand
TACAAGCAAATTCAAAAACAACGACAGCTTTGCCACGGATTAACACGGATTTTCACGGAAGTAGAAAGAACAAGTAAGCAGCACAAGAAGCCTGGATACCCGCCTGCGCGGGTATGACAAGTCACTGCGGGGCACATTAGTTTTTTGGGGGGCTGGGGAATGTACCTATCAAAATTTGATATGAAGTAATGGGGGATTGTGGATGCGCGATACATGTGGTAAAGTGGTGTGCATGGAGGTATTGATATGGAAATTGGAAGACGGGATTTTCTCAGGGCGGCGGCTGCAGGGGCGGCTGGATTGATCATTTCGGATAACGTTCAAGCGATGGCGAGCAGGCATAACATGGATTCAAAAATGTATAAGATAGAACGACGCAGGCTGGGCAAGACGGGGTCGGAGGTTTCGATCATTGGGATGGGCGGGATAGTTGTGATGAACCTGGAACAGCAATTGGCCAACAGGATAGTCGCTGACGCGTTTGAAAGGGGGATCAATTATTATGATGTTGCGCCGAGTTACGGCAATGCACAGTGGAAGCTTGGGCCTGCGCTGAAGCCCTGGCGCGATAAATGTTTTTTGGCATGCAAGAGCGGAAAACGCGACAGGGTGGGCGCTGAGGCGGAGATGAAAGAATCGCTCAAAGCGCTCGAGACAGATCACTTCGATCTTTATCAGCTGCATGGGATTGCTGATGTGGAGAAAGATGTTCACGCTGCGCTGGGCAAGGGTGGGGCAATGGAGGGGATAACCGAGGCGAGGAAGAACGGGGTAGTGCGGAATATCGGTTTTTCGGCGCACAGTCCCGAGGCGGCGCTTGCGGCGATGCGGGAATTTGATTTCGATACCATAATGTACCCGGTGAATTTCGGATCTCATTATAAGAGCGGGTTTGAATGTGAGGTGCTCAAAGAGGCTAAGAGGCGGGGGATGGGAATTATTGCGATCAAGGCGATGATGAAGGGGACTGTGACAGATAATTCAAAGAAAAAACATCCGAAATGCTGGTATGAGCCGATCGATGATCCGGGTTTGGCGAGGATGGCGCTGGGCTGGTCGCTGGGGCAGGGAGTAAGTGCGTGTTTGCCGCCTGGGGATGAGAATTTGTTTACGATGGCGCTGGGGATGGCGGGGGAGTTGAGGCCTTTGACGAAAAAGGAAATAGAGCAGCTTGAGGAGATGACAAAGGGGCTGGAGCCGGCGTTTCCGGTGAAGAAGTCATAAGTCATAAGTCACAGGTCACAAGGATAAGAGGCTCAATAAGGCAACGAGGCAAGAGAATAGTAAAACCGGTGCGTGTGCCAAGTCGATCGGGTGGATTTTTAACATTTTTTTCTGCAATTTTTTGTCAATTCAGGTAATTTATTCTACCATTTAATTAGAAGGCTTGTTAACCGTGGTTCTGTGATTTGCGGAACGCGGCTAAGAAGCATGTTACCTATTTTAACACCGAACAGGGAGGTCTAACCGAAGTCCGATAAAGGGATTGCTTTTTTAGGGTTAAAAAGGGCTGTTTTGAGGATGGAAAGGGCGGGAGATCGAATTGCTTTTTTGTAACTGAAAAACATAAAAAAACATTAGGAAACTTACAGTTATGCCCTTGAAATCGCCGATTAAAGTTATAAGATTGGTCACCTGTTTTACCCAATCAAGGATAAACCTTAGTAATAAGGCTAAAGATATGAATAATCGGCCAAGGACAGCCCGGGTGCTGGCTTCGCTGCTTGCATCGATGACGATAGGCGCTGTTGTGCTGCTTGCACTTGACAGGAGGCCCTTGCCCGCGGGTGCGTTTAGTCTTGCGAGTTACTCACGTCTTAATTCAGTTGAAGATATAATTCAAGCACAGGCGCCATTGATGGCTGGGCGCTGGAGCAATGTAGAGGTGTATTACAGCAGGACGGCAGGGGGCAACATGGGCCAGCTTGCGTCACTTGCGGGTCTTTCAAACAGCAAAGATGTGAATTTTCATTTTGTGATATACAATGGTCGCGGGGCAGGTGACGGGCAGATCGAGACGACGCAGAGGTGGCTGAGGCAGTTATCGTGTTTGCCAACCGGGTCGATGCTGACGAATACGGGTACGATCAGGATATGCGTGGTTGGAGAAAGCAAGAGTGCACCAGCGACGGATTCGCAGCTTAAGCGGACCGGAGCACTGGTAGAGCAGCTTGCGAGGACATTCAAGATCGCTCCTGTGAATATCTATTATCCAGCGAATTGGGAAATGTAAGACAGCGTTGAGCGTATAGCGTTCAGGGTTGAGAAATTGAAGGGATCGCTTTGGCGGTTCCTTTTTTTTATGCGCTGGAGGGAAAAGTGCGAATAGTGCACGTAGTGCGAAAAGTGTGAAAAGTGCAAAGAGTGCGAAAGCATGAAAAGTGCGAAATAACTGGGGGTTAAATCAGGGAGCGGGGGGATTCGAGGAGTTCTTTTACGCGGTTTAGGAACTGGGCGCCGTAGCGGGCGGTTACGATGCGGTAGTCGGCGGCGAGGGTGATGGCGAGGAGTTTTCGGTCGGCGAAGCCGTTTTGGATAGGGACGGAGGTTTCGACGTTGCGGCCGATGGCGAGGATGGCGCATTGGCCGGGTGGCATAACGGCGTAGAAGGATTCGATGTTATAGACACCGAGGTTGGTGAGGGTTATGCAGGCGCCGGAGAGGTCGTTGGGGGTGAGCTTGTTTGAGCGGGCTTTTTCGATGAAATCCTGGGAATCTTTGGCGATATCAATGAGCGACTTTGTGTGGCAATCCTTTATTACGGGTACGACGAGGCCATGCGGGGCGGCGACGGCAAGGCCTATGTTGACGGTCGGGGCGATCTCCAGGAAGTCACCTTTGAGGTCTGCGGCGAGGAGCGGGTATTCTTCGACTGCGAGGGCCATGGCTTTAATGAGGAAGTCGTTGGTGGAGAGTTTTGCTTTGAGTTTGCGGCCGATCTCGCGGCGTGTGGTGGTTAGAAGGGTCATGTCGGCGTTAATGCGAAGATAATAGGACGGTTTTTCCTGCTTGGATTGGAGCATTCGGGAGGAGATAATCTTCTGGATGCGCGAGACGGGGAGCCTGCCGTCAGTCGGGGGGGAACAAGGATCAAAGCCGTGATCAGGCATTAGAACTCCGGAAAACCAACAAAAATCAATTCGGAACGTAAAAGTCGGGGTATTTTAGTGAAAAATTGCGCTGTGTACAAGAGATTAGTGATTGGTGATTAGATAGTAGAGCGTAGAGAGTAGAGATTGTGCTGGTTGGGTAAATATATTATAGTAACAGAATTCAGAATTCAGGATCAGAAGAAGAGAAAAGGAAAGACGATGCCGATATTTGAATATAAGTGTAAAGAATGCGGGAAGGTGAGCGAATTCCTGGTGAACGGGAGTTCCAGCGAGAAAAATAAGTGCGGTCATTGCGGGTCGGGGAAGTTGGAGAAGATGTTCTCGACTTTTGCGCCGAAAATCAAAGAAGGACAGAGCAAGAAGTGTCATGGGTGCATGGATGGTGGCTGCCCGCACGCGGGACATTGATTATTGATTAGTGATTATTGATTATTTTTAAAATGGGATTTTCATGGGTGAGCGAGTTGGCGGTTACGATTTTGGTGAGATAGAGACGAAGTGGCAGAAGTTTTGGGAGTCTAGGAAGACTTTTAAGGCTGGTGATGGCGGGGGTAAGCCTAAGTATTATGTGCTGGATATGTTTCCGTATCCGAGTGCGCAGGGGCTGCATGTGGGGCATCCTGAGGGGTACACGGCTTCGGATATCGTGGCGCGATATAAACGAGCTAAGGGCTTTAATGTGCTCCACCCGATCGGGTGGGATGCGTTCGGGCTGCCGGCGGAGCAATACGCGATAAAGACCGGGACGCACCCGGCGAAGACTACGCAAGATAACATCGACAACATGCGCAAGCAGATCAAGAGCCTGGGGTTCTCATACGACTGGGATCGGCAGGTAGATACGACGGATCCGAAGTATTTTCGGTGGACGCAGTGGATATTTTTAAAGTTCTTCAATTCGTACTATGAAGAGAAGATTCAGAAAGCAAGGCCTATAAGCGAACTTGAGATACCGGCCCAGTTTGTGGGCGATGAGAAGAAAAAGCAGCAATATATAGACAGCCAGCGGCTTGCGTATGAGGCCGAGGTGCCGGTGAACTGGTGTCCTGCGCTGGGGACGGTGCTGGCGAATGAGGAAGTTGTCGGCGGGGTAAGTGAGCGTGGCGGGCATCCGGTGGTGCGAAAGCCAATGAAACAGTGGATGCTTCGGATAACGAAATACGCAGAGAGGCTGGTGGATGACCTGGTTGAGGTTGACTGGCCCTGGGCGATAAGAAAGCTTCAGCAGGACTGGGTTGGCAAGAGCGTTGGGGCGGAAGTGGATTTCGCGGTGGATGGAGCGGCGGAGAATATTCGGGTATTTACGACGCGGCCTGACACGCTTTTTGGGGCGACGTATATGGTGCTTGCGCCGGAGCATAAGATAGTTGATACGATCGCTACGGCGGATCGCAAGGCGGCTATCGAGGCATACCGGGCGAAGGCGGCTATGAAGAGCGATCTTGATCGAACTGATCTTGCCAAGGAAAAGTCGGGAGAGTTTACAGGGGCTTATGCGGTTAATCCGGTGAACGGCAAACGCATACCGGTTTGGATAAGCGATTATGTGCTTATCAGTTACGGTACGGGTGCGATCATGGCGGTGCCGGCGCATGATGAGAGGGATTTTGAATTCGCAACGAAGTTCGGGCTGGAGATAATACAGGTGGTAGAGCCGCCAAGCAAGGCAGATCAAGAGCTTGTGAGGCAGGGTAAGCTGTGCTTTAGCGGGGATGGCAAGGCGGTGAACAGCGGACAGTTCGACGGGCTTGCGACACCGGAGTTCAAGGAAAAGATCGCAAACTGGCTCGAGGAAAAGGGGCTGGGCAAGAAAGCGATAAATTATAAAT
>MHYB01000117.1 GCA_001824635.1 Planctomycetes bacterium GWF2_50_10 | reverse complement strand
GCGATTGCTGTGCAGAAGAGGCAGAGGGTGCTTGATCTGTGCGCGGCGCCGGGAACGAAGACGACGCAGATGGCTGAGGAGATGAGAGACTCTGGGGAGATTATCGCGACGGATATAGAAGAGGGACGGCTGGAGAAGGTGTACCAGAATTGCGAAAGGCTGGGGGTGAAATCTGTGCGGGTGATAAGATACGCAGATTTGGAAAGGGAGGCGCGGGCGGGGTTCGACGCGATATTGATCGATGCGCCGTGTTCGAATACAGGTGTGCTGGCCAAGAGGCCTGAGGCGAGATACCGGGTTACTTCTAATGCGATCGAAGAGATTGCGGAAGTGCAGTTTGAGATACTTTCCAATACGGCGGGGTATTTGAATAAGGGCGGGAAATTATGCTACAGCACTTGTTCAATTGAGCAGCGGGAGAACGAAGATGTTGTGGGGCTTTTTCTTAAGCTGAATAAGCAATTTAAACTGTTGGATTCGAAATTGACGCTGCCTGCGGCGGGGGCGAATGAAAGGGATGGAGGGTATTGGGCGGTGATGGAGAAGGTTAGGGTTCAGTGCTGAGCGTTCAGAGTTGAGATAAGAGTTGCCAAGAGGACCAGAGATATAAAAAGCAAAATGCTTTGTAGAAAAGATTCTATATCTCGCCCTTACAGGGCTTGGTATATGGCGGGTTTGACCCAGGGCTGCGCTTCGCTTCACCCTGGGCTATCAAATTGCGCCCCTTCGGGGCTGGAGAACACAAGCGATACGCTTGTGCTACCCTGTTGCGGCGATTCAGGGGTGAAGACGAAAAGATTTCTACAGGGCAAAATCAAAAGTCAAAAATAAAAAATGAGGTGTCGCTGCGCGACGTTTTTTATTTCTGGATTCCCGCCTGCGCGGGAATGACAAGTCACTTCTTACGCACTATGATAAGTTCAGGGTTTAGGGTTCAGCGTTGAGGGTTGAGGAAAAGAAGAGAAATGAAAAAGGGCCGAGTGATCCGGCCCTTTTTGTTGATGCGAAAACTTTGCCCGCTTACTTCAAATCGAGGGGGCTGATGTATTCGCCGTATTTGGCTTTGAACTCGTTGAGGCGTGTGCGCTGGAGGTCGAAGGTGTCGAAGACGATCTGCGGGATCGAAGGCTCGGCGCGGTAGATCTTTTCGATACGCTCCAATTTGGCGAGCAGTTCGGGGGTGCGAATTGTGAACTGTTCGACGTAATTGGCCTGGGTGTAATCGCTGCCAAGACTCTGTTTGAAGAGTTTGGCGAGGTCTTCGTATTTGGGTATCATGCCTGTGGGGGTTTTGATGGCATCTACATCGCCGTTGACGCGAAGTTCTGCCCAGAGGATCCAGACACGTTTGTCGAGCATGCCGTTGAGGTACTTGCCTTCTTTGTTCTTGAGGAAGTAGTTGACCGAGAAGACCATGGGGACTTTCTTGAGGTCATTCGCGAAATTGAGATTGTTGAGGATGTACTTGCCCATTGGTATGGATAAGAAATCCAGGTTGCTCATGAGATTGAATGAGCGTGCACCGGTTGCGCCGATGACGGCGGCGGTGGTTTCGGATTCGAGGGTTGCGCCTTTGGCGATTATGCCTTCTTTCCAGTCGAAGGCCTGTTCGACGGGGACGCAGGTATCTGAATCGCGACCGCCGTAGATCACGCCGCCGACTTCGATTCCGTTTGGATCATCGGCGAGGGGATCGCGGTTTGCCAGGTCGGAGATTGATATCGTGTAGCGGGCGTTTTTATGCGAGGGGAGGATATCGGCGCCTTTGGCGTCTTTATCGCCTTTTTTCCATTTGCCTGCATAATTTGTGCCGCTGGCAGGAATTTCTGAACCCATGCCGAGCCAGTAAGGTTTGAGTTCATCTGAGATAAGGACGTTTGAGAAGATGACTTCGCCGGGGTTTGTGAGTACGTCGTAGATGGCGGGGTCGTCTTTACCGTTGACGTTTTCGATGATGCCGAAGATGCCTTTTTCGACGTTGGCTGCGCGGACCTTACCGTCTTTCTTGCGGAAGTATGCCAGGTCGTCGCCGATGATGGTCTGGCCCTGGATCATGGCGGTGGAGGTCTTGCCGCATGCGGATGGGAATGCGCCGCAGAAATAAGTTACGCGGCCGTTGGGGCCGTGGGCGCCCATCGCGAACATATGTTCGGCAAGCCAGTTGCCGTCGCGGTCGGCTTTTTGGATCGCAAGGCGAAGGGCGAGTTTCTTGAGGCCGACGGTGTTGCCGGCGTATTGTGTGTTAACGGAAAAGACGCGTTCTTCTTCGAGATCGATGTAGACGCGGCGTTTTTCCCAGTTCTTTGAGACGCCGTTTTCAAGCTCGCCTTCGGAGTGAAGGAAGCGGAAGAATTCTGTTGAAGCCCCGATGCGTCGGAAGTGCTCGTAGCCGGGCCTGTAGAGGATGGATTCGCTATGGGCGACATAAGGCGAATCGGTTATCTGTACGCAGGGGATGGCGAAATCGGATTTAGCTGGGCCAAGAGTCCAGAAGCATACGAGCATCTGTCGTGAATCCATTATATTGTTGAGATAGCCGCGGACTTCATCGACGCCCTGCTTTTTGGGAATGCTTTCGAGCGAGCCGAGATCCCAGCCGTCGGGGAGCAGATAACGGGTGGAGAATTTGTCGCGGCCCTGATCGTTATAGCCATCGAAATGGTAGGTGTGGCCCTTCATGGCCAGAGGCGTCTCTTCGCGGAGTTTGAGTGCGAGGTCGCGGATGTACTCGTGGTCAGTCTTTGCATCTGTAACGACATAGACCGACTTTGGATTTGTGAGCCGAATCGCATCGGCGACGAAGTCATGGAGCTTTGTGTTGCCAAGTGCCATGAGCCTGTTGTAGTGTTCGTCGGTGAGCCTTTGTTTGAGCAGCTGCATAGTTTCCATCATCTACCTCTTTTTTAATTTTTTTATTCGGGCAAAATATGCCCAAAAAAACCCGGCAGATTATAATAGCAGATCGGGGCTAGTCAAATGTTTTTCGCAAAAATTAATAGGATCGTCGCGGGTTGCGTGTTACGGGTTACGAGTTTAGAAGACAGGAGGCAGAATTCAGGAGACAGAATACAGGAAAAAAGTGCGAAAGTGCGAAAGTGGGAAGAGAGAAGACAGAGACAGAAAAAGTGGGAAAAAAGGGGCACGGATCTCTATCAGACGCCCACGCCAATGGATTCACAATAAAGATGCCCCGTGCCCTTCAAACGCTTAATTTGGGATGCAAAACTCATGGAAGCAGTTCAATCATGATGTGCAAGGCTTTACAGTTATAGTATATCGTCAAAACTTTACTTATGACTTTAACAACTTTTACAGAAAACGGATTTTTTTTCAAGTTGCGAAAAAGATCATTCGCTGGCGGCGGATGAGCTTGTGCTTGTGGGCAAGGGAATAGAAGAATCTGAGGGATTTTACCTGTTCGGCGTCGAGGGGATAGTGCATTTCGGCGAGGTGGCTCAGGGCTGCATCTGGAGTATAGTTGTGAAGCGGCGCGTATTGGGCACCGAGGAGGTCGAGGTGCTTGAGATGTTTTTTATAGTTAAGTATGAACATGCTGGTGAATTCCTGGGCCTTGAAGCCGCGACGACAGGCCCAGACGGCAAAGACAAAACCCAGGCCGGTATTCTTGTGCCATGTGTGGGCGAGATCGATCTGGCGGGTCATGAATTCGGCGGGAAGGTCGGGGCTGAAATTTTTGTCACCAACGAGCAGTATCGCGTCGGCGGTTGGGATTTGCTTTGTTGAGTAATCGAAGCGGATGGTTTGAGGCTGGCGGCTGTAGAATTCGCGAAGGATGACATGAGCCAGGACAATAGCGGTGTGGGATTCGATATCACAGGCGATGGTTGTGATATCGCGGAGGGGCTTTTTTGAATAAAGGCAGGCGGCGGCGCAGGTGTCGAGGGTGCCGACGGCGGAGCCGCGGAGGATCTTTAAATCGCCGTGTGCGAGCTGGTAGTCAATTGACGGTATGAGGGCCAGGTCGACTTTTTTCATTTCGAGCATATTGACCATGGCGGCGGGGGCGGCTCGGAAAAATTTAAGGGCGTCGTTTTCCTCAAGGCCTGCGATAAGCGGGACTGTGCTTAGGTAAGAAGGCAGAGCTATTTTTGTGTAGTAAGTTTTTTCCATATCACCAATTCCAAGTTCAAAGTTTTACGTGTGGAGTCGCTGCGCGACGCTTTTTATTTCTGGATTCCCGCCTGCGCGGGAATGACAAGTCATTTTAAATTCACAGGGTAAAGCATCAAAGTTCCAATTATAAGTCAGGAGCACAGATTAGCGGGTTGGGGGTTGATTTAAAAGGAATTAATTAGAGCCATTGGCGGAGGAGGTAGGCGGCGGCGTGGAGGAGCTTTTGGTAAAATGGGCGGCTGCGGTGGGATTGGGCGGTGATCTGGCGGCATTTTGCGATGTCGGTGAGGGTCTGGTCGCGGAGTTTTTGGGCAAAGCCATTATCGGCGATGACGGCGGCGACTTCGAGGTTGTGCAAAAGGCTGCGGTGGTCGAAGTTGTATGAGCCGACGATTGACCAGCAGTCGTCTATGACGGCGGTTTTTGAGTGCATCATAGATCGGGGCCATTCAAAAATCTGAATGCCGTTTTCGAGCAGGCTGCAATAGAGATGGCGGGTTGCAAGGCTTATTATTTTCACGTCGCTTTCGCGGGTTAGGACGACGGCGACGGTGACGCCTCGCTTGACGGCGCGGGCGAGAGCGTGGCGGATGTCTATATCCGGGAGGAAATACGCGTTTTCGATGAGGATGTAGTTTTGTGCGCGGTTGATGGCGAAAAGATAGGCGTTGTGAATGAGGCGGCGGTGGCGGAATTCGCGGTTGCCGATGATCTGGACGGCAAGGCCGGAGGCGGGGCACATCTGGAGGCTGTCTCTTTTGCGAAAGAGGCGTTTTAGGCTTATTGGTCTTCGAAGGCGACGAATGCGAGATTTCCAGATTTCTGTTTTTTTGTGGGCTTGTGGGTAGGGGGTGGCTTTTTGCCAGGCATATTCAAAAAGGGAAGTGAAGACCTGGGCGATATCGGGGCCATCGATGCGGACGTGGGTATCTCGCCAGCCGTGGCCGCCGTCGCTGATGGAGGCGTAGTCGTCGGCGATGTTGAGACCGCCGGTGAAGGAAATGGAGTCGTCGACGACCAGGATCTTGCGATGGTCGCGGCGGTTCATGGCCCAATCGGGACGGGTTATGACGAGTGGATGGAAGGCTCGTACCTCGATGCCAGTGGCGGCGAGCTGTTCAAAAAAAGCGGGTGGGACATCCATTCCGCCAAGATGGTCATATAGCAGGCGAACGTGAACGCCACGGTTTGCGGCTTCGCTGAGGGCTTGTTTGAAGCGCGAGCCGGTGTGGTCGTCGGCTATAATATAGGTTTCGAGGTCAATAGTCTCTTTTGCGGCGGCGATGGCGGATAGCATATCTGGAAAGGCCTGGTCGCCATTTATGAGCAGTTTGGCGGAGAGGGCGCACTTGAAACGCCAAGACTGGCGGACGTAGCGGGCGAGAATGGATTTGAGGTCGGCCCGAGGGCTGGGGGTAATGGCGAGGGCAGGGCCAGATTGTCCGGTTTGATCGTCGGCTGAAAGCATAGTGCTATTTTCCAAGTTGCAAATCCTGATTTTCGGGTCCCCATTGACAACACATGCGGGTATTGTACAGTATAAGGGGAACAAATAAAGTGTAAATGCGTATAGTTTTGGGTTTTGAGTGTTGAGTTTTGAGTTAAAGTTGAAAGCGCATCATATAGAAAGGTATTTGCAGAGATGAATTATTTCAAGACAACGGTGTTGATGGCGGGGCTGATGGGGCTTTGCATGGCGGTTGGGTACGCTTTGGGCGGAGCGCCGGCAATGTTAATAGCACTGATAATCGGCGGGTTTATGAACTTTTTCGCGTATTTCTTCAGCGATAAGATAGCGCTTATGACCATGCGGGCGCAGCAGATACAGAGGCAGGACGACCGGGAGCTTTGGGATACGGTAGAAGGGTTATGCCAGAAGTGGGAAATGCCAATGCCGAAGGTTTATATTTCACCGGCGGCGGCTCCGAATGCGTTTGCTACCGGCAGAAATCCAAAGCACAGCGCGGTATGTGTTACGGCGGGGCTGCGGGAAATGCTTAACAGGAACGAACTGGCGGGTGTGATAGCTCATGAGCTTGGGCATGTTAAGAACCGCGATATCCTTATTAGTACGATCGCGGCTGTGGTGGCTGGAGCGATAACTTATCTGGCGCACATGGCGCAGTGGGCAATGTTGTTCGGCGGCGGCAGGCGGAGTGATGACGATGAAGGTGCAAATCCGCTAGTGATGCTGCTGGTGATTATTCTTGCTCCTATAGCGGCGATGCTTATACAGCTTGCGATAAGCAGGTCGAGAGAATACGCTGCTGACAGGGCTGGTGCGGAGCTTTGCGGCTCGCCCAAGAGCCTGGCCAGGGCGCTTGAAAAGCTCGCGGCGGCAAATAGCAGGATACCTTTGCCGGTATCGAATGCCCAGGCGAATATGTTTATCGTGACGCCGCTGACGGGTGAGCAAATGGCGGGTCTTTTCATGACGCATCCGCCGATCCAGAAGCGGATAGAAAAGCTGATGGAGCTTGAAGGCAAGATATAATTTTCGATTTACAATTTACGATTTACTATTTAAGCCTCCGGTTTTGGGGGCTTTTGTAAGGGCAAAATGTTTCGATTTTATTATAATAATTTAGCCGCATCTGCAAGCAGAGGGGTTGCGGTCGCGGCGCTTATGTTTGGGCTGCTTATGGCGGGGTTCGGGGCGCTGATAGCGGCTTTTCCAAAGGTGTTTGCGTTTTTGGCAGCGGCGGTGTTTTTCGTAGTCGGGCTTGCGTGTGTGTTGTTTTCGATAAGGATGTTTATAGCCGGGGCACAGGCACGAAAACGGGCACGCTCACAGAGCAATATAATAGATGTCGATCCGATGTAACCGTCAGCTGTTGAGCAGGCGAGCTAAAATTCGTAAATTAAATCAATTCCAATAACATTGCTATTGCTCCACCGGCCAGCGTCTTTTTCTGTTAATAGCATATAATAAACGCCTGTGACCGCGTTTTTGGTGAGCTTTATCTGCACGCCGGCCGATGCGCGGTTCTGGTCAAATCCTTCGCCATTTGAACTAACGAACATCTCATCGAAAATGAAGGGAACTATGCGTTTTTCTTTACGGTTTTTGTGGCGGGAGTTAAAAGCCTCAAGCGGGTCTGTGATCTGGATTTTATCCCTGAAACGCCAGGAGTCATGCAGGCCGGCCTGCATTCGGTATTCGATAATGGAGCGGTTTGAGGCTTCCACATTGAGCAGTTTGCCTTTGATCGTTGCCAAAACATAAGGGCGGTTTTCTTCATCTTCGGTATTGCTTGGGCTGAGGTACGCAAAACCCAGGCCGAGGTCGTAATTTTCACTCAGACCGGTATAGGAAGCAGCGAAATCGGATTTCGTGAAGTCAGCGGCGGAATTCGAGACATGGTAATAGTAAGTTTCGCTGAATTCCATAGTCCACGGACCGTTAGCATCCCATGTGATGCCAGCGGATGGCCAATACTGGGTTGAAGCAGACACAGGCGTACAGTATAGATGGAAAAACAGGGCTAGTACCAGCAGCGGATATTTGTAAGTAATCAGACGGCGCGCGGTCATGTATTTTTCCCCGGGGTATCAGGGCATATCAAGGGCAAGAGGGTAGAGTATCATTTCCTCCATTTGGATGTGGGTTGTTCCGATTGGGACAAGAGATTTTGTCATGGAGTTGAGGCGTTTTTTGAAATCGTCAAAATCAGTTCGCAGAAAGCCTTTTACAAGCTGCTTTAGGCCGGCGAAGGTTTGTTCGAAATCGAGGTGCTGAGTTTTTGCTGCGCGGACGATCGATTCCAGGCCTTTATGCTCGAACTTAGGGAATAAAAAGTGCTCCTCAAATTCAAGATGCGGGGGTACTTTGGCCAGTTCTTCAAAAATATGGGTGAGCCTGGTGTAATCCTTTGAGGTAATCGGCAGGGCCTTCATTTTGAAAATGGAATCGTTGAGAATTTCGAGATCTTCGAATGTATGGAGGAATTCGCGATGCTGAGCGAGAATCGACGCGACAGGATGCTTTGATGGCAGATTTTTGCGCAAGATCGCGATCGGCTCGCCGAAAAGCCCGCAGTATTTGCGGTAAATTGAACTGATCTCGCAGGCGAAGGAGCCGCTGTCAAATAATGTCATGGCGGCTTTTGCGATGGAAGCCGGCCTTGCGGACGCGAGCATCTCGTTGTTTGCTGGAGTGAGTTCATCCTGCAATTTAAGGCTGGAAAGCGCAATGGTAAGTTCTTCCACACTGGCCATATCTATCCCCCAAAGTTGTTGCATGTGCTTGTACCGATATGAAAACAAATCCCGGTCGGTATTGCAAGCGCATACATGAGAAAGTTGCGAGTTTTGAGTACGAGTTTGGGTTTTTATAGGGATTGTTAGCTATATTGACATATTGATATACAAAAAACTTGACTAACTTACCAGCCGGTATCAGAATATCGTTTTTAGTAGTTTATCGCATGGAGGCATTATGTCAGAGCTGGATATCATTCGCGAGATCGCAGGGCAGGTTCTGCTGGTTCCCACCCTTAAAGGCACTAAAGATAACTCACTTTGGGATCGCACGCAGAGGATAGTCCGAAATGTAGAGCATATATGCAGGCTGCCGGAGGCGGGACAGTTTATCGCCCAGATTGACCGGTTCTGCCTCATAGCGGCGACATATTTCAGTGATGCGGGTTTTGCCCACTATGCCGATGCGGAGGATGTGAGCAGGCGTTTTGTGCTAGCGGATATTAACGCGGAGGACCTGTGCGATTTTTCGACGCAAGTGGTGGCGGACAAGCTCACCGGCTCGCTGGCGGGGCCAAAGATCGATAAAATCAATAAGATCATTACCGAGTCTTACGACAGGTTTTCAAAAATGCCTGAGGCGATGATACTTTCAGATGCCAGGAATCTTGATGACATGGGGGCGATAGGGATATTCAATGAGTTCCGGCGGTATGTAATTCACGGCAAAGGCGCTACCGACGCACTGCAAAGCTGGAAGCGGAAGATCGATTACCGCTACTGGGATGCTCGGCTAAAGGAGAGTTTCAGGTTCGAGGTAGTTCGCAAGCTGGCGGCTCAGCGTTTTTCGGCTGCGGAATACTTTATGAACCAGCTTGAGGTGGAAAACTCGGCAAGGGACCTGGAAGAGATGGTTATAGAGTCGCTGTAACCGAGATTTTGAGGCGAAATGCAGGGCACCAGGTGTGCCCTTTTTTTATAATGTGATGTTATGAAAACTGAATTGCCATTTTTGACAAATGATTTTGCCGCAATCGGCGGGCGGATAAAGAGCCGGGCGGAGGATTTTTGTGTTGAGGAAGTGCCGCTTTATGAGGCTTGCGGGGAGGGGACGCATGTTTATTTTCAGATCGAAAAGCGGGAGCTGACGACAATGGACGCGGCGGCTGCGATTGCGCGGGCGCTGGGCAGAGCCAGGATGGATATCGGGGTGGCGGGGCAAAAGGATGCCAATGCAGTGGCACGACAGTGGATGAGCGTTGAGCATGTTAAGCCTGAGATTGTTGCTGCCCTGGATATACCGAAGCTGAAGGTGATCAAGGTTACGCGGCATAAGAATAAGCTCAAGACGGGGCACCTTAAAGCGAA
>MHYB01000116.1:6382-9232 GCA_001824635.1 Planctomycetes bacterium GWF2_50_10 | reverse complement strand
TCTTGTTATTTATAATAGTCGGGGGCCTCGGCCGGGGGAGCGGGATGGGGTTGATTACCACTTTCGACTTAGGCAGGAAATCGAGCAGTTTCGCGGAAGAGACGATTTTTTAGTCATGGAGATACGGGGCGATCTGCAGGCTGTCGATCTCAGTGCGATGGAGCACTGTCTGGCGAGGGGAGACCTGTTTTTTGAGGCTAACCCAGTGATGATAGACGCCATGATCACACATGGTATTTACGATAAGACAAATACGCTTTCTATTTTTTTATCTCCGCTTTCGCGGGAGGAAATTGAGTTTTTAAAGGCTGTAAAGCCGAAAATCGCACTTGGGGAATTTATAACCGATCTTATGAGGCGAAAACTTCTTCGGCGTACGCAGCGGCAGAAAGCTATTCTTTCGCTGCCTGATCTGCAGAATATCGAGGTGCGGGCGGCGAGTGCGTTGATGGAAATGCGTTTTGCGACGCTTTATGACCATGTATTGCCCAACCACGACGGCGAGGATTGTGATAACTGGTACGCTTCCTACCACCCAATCGGGGATGCACGCAAGGCTATGGCGGCCTTTGCCCAGCTTTTGCAGGGCAAAACACCACATATTGCCGAAACCTGGCCTGACAACCTCCTGAGCACATAAACCGTTGCCCAAAACGGATTTGCCGCTATAATGTTCCGACTGTCGATCGCGGAGTCTCGCGCGGTGACTACGGCAACATTAAATGGTAAGGTTTTATGAAAAATTGGTGGCAGCTGGATGTAAATGAAACGCTTGGTGCACTTTCAAGCGATCTGACGAAGGGGTTATCGGCAAGCGAAGCTGGGGAACGCTTAAAAAAATACGGTCTGAATGAATTGCAGGCTGCGCATCACGTTTCGCCGTGGGCGTTGCTTTTGGAGCAGTTCAAGAATGTGCTGATCATCATCCTGCTTGTGGCGGTAGTGCTGTCGGTTTTCCTGGGGCACGGGGTTGAATCAGTCGCGATAGCGGTTATTGTGCTCTTTGCGGTGCTGCTGGGCTTTGTGCAGGAATTTCGCGCGGAGCGGGCTATTGAGGCATTGAGGAAGATGGCTGCGCCGGAGGCGAGCGTCATACGCGACGGACGGGAGATGGACATACCGGCGCGTGAACTGGTGCCGGGCGATGTTATCCTTTTGCGAGCAGGTGATAAAATTCCAGCTGATGCGCGTTTATTAGAGGCTGTGAATTTGCAGATCGAAGAGGCTGCATTGACGGGCGAATCTGTTCCGGCTGAAAAGAATACTGTTGTGCTGGACAATCCTAATCTCGCGGTGGGCGACCGCCGGAATATCGCATACGCGGGGACGGCGGCAACTTACGGCAGAGGCAGGGCGGTAGTTGTCGCGACGGGTATGGATACGGAGTTCGGCAAGATCGCGAAAATGCTGCAGACGGTTGAAACGGGCAGGACGCCGTTGCAGGAGAATCTTGACAAGGTCGGCAGGATGCTGGTGCTGGCAGCACTCATTATTGTAGCCGTTGTTTTCGCACTGGGACTCTATCGCGGGCAACCTATTGTTGAAATGCTGATATTCGGCATCGCGCTTTCGGTGGCGGTAGTGCCGGAAGCTTTGCCGGCTGTGGTTACTATTTCGCTGGCTATCGGCGTGCAGCGGATGGTACGCCGTCACGCGCTGATGCGGCGTTTGCCGGCAGTTGAGACACTTGGCAGCACTTCGGTTATCTGTTCCGATAAGACCGGGACGCTGACGAAGGATGAGATGACGGTTCGTAAGGTTTACGCGGCGGGCAGGATATTCGATGTTTCCGGCGCAGGGTATGAGCCTAAGGGGCAATTTTCGATCAGCGGAGCAAAGGTTGAACCATCGGGGGGGGTGAAGGAGCTTTTGCAAGCGGCGACACTGGCTTCGGACGCGACTATGATTTGTGAGGCCGACGGTCGATGGGATATCAAGGGCGATCCGACTGAAGGGGCTTTAGTTGTTACGGCGGCTAAGGCGGGGCTGGATAAGGCGAAGCTCGACGCGAGTTTTCCGCGGGTAAACGAAATACCGTTTACATCAGAAACCAAACGCATGACGACGCTGCACACGACGGGGCATGGGGTGGTGACGGCGTACTCAAAGGGCGCGCCGGAAATTATACTGAGTTCATGTGCGCGGCAGTTGAGTGAGAATGGAGAGACGGCACTTGACGCACAGGGCACAGCGGCGATATTGGAAATCGCCCACCGGATGGCAAGCGAAGCGCTGCGAGTACTGGCGATAGCGTCTAAATCGAATTCCACATTGGAAGCGGCTGAACGTGAGATGACGTTCCTGGGGCTGGTTGGGATGATCGATCCGCCTCGTTTGGAGGCTAAAGCGGCGGTTGAGACGTGTGAGAATGCGGGTATCAAAGCGGTAATGATCACCGGCGACCACCCCACAACGGCCCAGGCGATAGCTCGCGAGTTAGGTATACTCAAGGCAGGGCGGGTAGTTACCGGAAATGAATTGGAGGCCATGGGAGAAGCCGGGCTTGAGCGAGATGTGGAGAATATTGAAGTTTACGCACGAGTCTCGCCGGCACATAAGCTGCAAGTGGTAACCGCATTGCAGAAAAAAGGCCATATCGTTGCGATGACTGGTGACGGGGTGAATGATGCGCCGGCACTTAAGAAGGCGGATATCGGTATCGCAATGGGTATAACCGGTACGGATGTGAGCAAAGAGGCGGCGGCTATGACGCTTACGGATGATAACTTTGCTTCGATCGTGGCGGCGGTGGAAGAGGGCAGGGGGATATTCAGCAATATTAAGAAATACCTGATGTATTTGCTTTCATCGAACCTTGGTGAAATCGGCTTGATAGGCGCTGCGACCGCG
>MHYB01000116.1:0-6373 GCA_001824635.1 Planctomycetes bacterium GWF2_50_10 | reverse complement strand
CCGCTGCCTTTAACGGCGGTGCAACTGCTTTATGTAAATCTCGCGACCGATGGGTTGCCGGCTTTGGCGCTGGCAGTTGATCCGCCTGAGCCTGACCTGATGCATCGTAGGCCACGCAATCCTCGCACCGGGATTTTCACAAGGCCTGTCATAGCCCTGATGGCGGCGGGCGGGATTTGGTCTGCAGCGGTCAATTTAAGTATGTTTATCTGGGCATCGAAGTCCGGCCGATGTGTTGAAGAAGCGATGACGATGACGTTTGTTTGTCTTGTGCTCATTGAGTTCTTTAAGGCATACAACTTCCGTTCTGACCGGCATTCGGTGTTGACGAGGACATTTGCGAATAAGTGGCTCAATATCGCTATCTTGTGGGAATTGCTGCTATTGGGACTGGTGGTCTATTTGCCTTTCCTGCACAAGCCATTTGGTACGTTCAGCCTGACGCCGGTTGATTGGTTAATCATATTATCCGCAGCATTTACGATTTCGCCGGTGCTTGAATTTGTGAAGTGGATGGTACGGCGTGGGTGGCTGGGTGCTTGAGTGACAAAAAAAAAGGCCCGGGTGATCCGGGCCTTTTTCGTATGCGGACAAAACAAATTATTTTACTGAATTTGCATCGGCCGGCGTATTTGGATCTGTGGACATTGAAGCTGCACCGCCGGCTGCTGCTCCGGTTTCTGCTTCGGGCGTAGGCTTGTTTGCATCATTGATATCGTTGGCATCCATTGCGCCAATCTGCTGTGAGCCGGACGTCTTGGTTTGCTGATCCTGCTGCTGGCCCTGTTGCTGCCAAACGGGCTGGCCCTGCTCATCCCTGAATTTGATCGTCTTTCCGTCCTGGGTCATAAGCTCAGAAGCTATGACGACGCTGCGGAGGAGGTGTTCAGTCCTTGATCCCGTGACTTTAACTTTTTCGCCCCTGGCAAGATCGACCTTTTGCTGATCGAGGACGGATTTTGGGCCAAGTTGAACGGTTACAGTCTTATCTTCAGGCGTTCGTATTTTAATCTGCGTGCCTTCGGAGGCATCGCGCTGAGGCTTGAAGGAACTTACATTTGTGATCCTGCCTTCGATGGTTTCGATCTTAGCCGGATCGAATTTTTTGTCGAATTCGCTCCATCCCTTCATCGACTGCTGTTGCTGCTGTGACTGGCCGATGTATGTTGAATAGCCGTAGGTTTCCCAATATGGTTTCTGGCCGAAAAACTGGTGTACCTGGCTACCCCATCTTGAATCGGCGAAGTTGGGCCAGTTGTCATTTGTAAATGTTGGCGCGTTGTCGAATTTATCCTTGGGAATGTTCAGGACAAGCTCGCTGTCTTCTTCGCGGAACTTCAAAGCCTTCCAAGGCACAGCGGTGTATTTTTCGCCCATTGCCAAGAAGCCGCCATGTGTAACAACGGCATAAGGTATCCGGCCTTCGCGCATATCAACTGCGAGGTCTTTTATGTCGCCGAGATTTTCATCCTGCGTGTTTACAACATTTTCGCCCATGATCTCGGAGGCGCGAACAAGACGCTGATGTTGTTCGCTGAGTTCGCCTGTTTCAGGATAATCCCGCTGAGTGTAGCGGCGCTGGCCGGTTGCTTCGGGGTACTCGGCTTCGCCGGTCGATGGTGTTCTGCCGTAGTAGCCGCGTTCTGAGCGTCCGAGATTACCTTCTGTGGCTGATTCAGAGCCGGTATAGCGGTCGTAATCGTGTGAACTCATTTCGCCATCGGGAGTGCGGCTGGACTGGTCGTAGGCACCGATGTTAGAACTTCTCGACTGTGTGTCGCGTTCTCTCCATTGTTCTTCTCGCTGACGCATTGGTTCTCTACCGGAGACCAGGCTTTTATCAGCTTTTGTGGGCCAACGATCGCCGAAGCCCTGTCGTTCATCAAGCCGTTGCTGCGGGATGTCCAGTATGAACTGATCGCCATCGGGGCTGAGAGTAAGGGAATCGAATGGGAGGGCAAAACGTTTTTTGCCTGTTGCGATGCCGCCGTAGGAAAGGACAGCATAGAGTACCTTGCCTTCATGTTTATCTATTACGAAATCGCTTATCTCGCCGAGATTTTCGTCCTGCCAGTTGGTGACATCTTTACCGATGAGCTGATCAAGACGCTGGACACGCTGTTCGGAGGCCTTGATATTTTTATTATACTGCTGGCCCTGCTGAGCCTGACGGCCATATTGACGTTGGCCTTGTGTGTCTTGATATTGCTGATCCTGCTGATCGTACTGATCTTGCTGAGTTTGCTGGCTCTGACGTGACTGGCCGGACTGTTCCAGGCCATACTGCGTTGATTCGTCCTGTGCCGCAGTAACCAGGCCAGCGGCAGCGAGGATCGTTATAAATACAGCTATCTTTTTCATATAATTATCTCCATAAGTTTTTAAATGGTTGCTTATTGTTCAAGTGAATGAATGATTTTGGCGGGTCCCTGATGCGTTCATATTGCGTTATGCGATGCAATGCCATAAATTCCCCCCGTGTTATTTAATGTATAAAGCATAGCCGGGCGGGTGGTTGAGGACAATAGGTGTTTTCCTTATTATTGGATTGTAAATGGCTTACGTCTAAAGGGTTATACAGCAGGAACGAGGCCGAATTTGGTTGTCAAACCGCATAGGACAATATAGACTTTTATTAATTACCGGAGGACTTATGCAGAGCGTTGGGGAATGTTTTAAGAATCCATGGCTTAGGCTGGCAATCGGGGCTATTATAATCATTGGGCTTGGGTGGGGTATTTATACTGTAAGGAGTGTACTTACGCCGTTTCTGCTGGCGTTTATTTTCGCATATATCCTTGACCCGGCGGTTGATCTGCTGGGGCGAATTAGAGTGCCGCGGATGGCTGGGACTGTAATTGTGGTGACGCTGGTGCTGGCGCTGCTTGGCGGGGTTGGGTTTTTGCTGGCGATGGATGTGCGGTCCGCGATCAATGACGATTCAAAAAAAGAACAACCGGCCAGCCAGGCAGAGGGAGTTTCGGCAGAGGATATCACGAACCCCGAATGGCTGACTCAAAAAATTGGGCAGCAGGTGCATAAATTGCCCAGATCGATTCGGCCGATGGCAAAGCGGGCGCTTGAATCTTTATACGAAAATATAATTCCCAGGCTTAAATCGCTGGCGCAGTACACCGACGAGATAATCGTGGGCGCGTGGAAATCGGCGATGGGGGTTGTTTCGGGTGTGCTTAGTGTGCTGGTGTTTTTGGTGGTCACGTTTTACCTGCTGCGGGATTTTGATTCTCTTACGGATCGATGTTATGAATATACGCCGACACAGTATAAGGCTGATCTGGTAAGGATAGCAAAGAAGCTGGATGTTGATCTGCGGGGTTTTTTTCGCGGGCAGCTGATGGTGGCGGCGGTTCTTTCGGTGGTCTATTATATAGGGCTTGTGATAGCAGGGATACCTTATCCGCTGCCTGTGGCGATAATATCGGGGATAGGGAATTTAATACCGTATGCGGGGACGTTTGTGGGGATAGTGCTGGGTTTTATCGCTTCAATACTGGGGTACGGTTTTGATATGCATCTTGTGTATGTAATTATAGTGTTCGTAGCGGCGCAGATGATGGATGGGACGATAGTGTCGCCGTATCTTATCGGCAAGAATGTGGGGTTTAACCCGGTTATAGTGATATTGGCGATAATGGTGTTCGGGAAGCTGCTGGGGTTTTTCGGTATACTTTTCGCGGTGCCGCTGGCTTCGCTGGTGAGGGTGACGCTTTCGGAGATTTATGAGCACAGCGAACTGAAGACCACAATAAAGACGCCGGAGCAGGCAAGCCAGCAAATCAAAGAAGCAAAAGAATAAAATGGCTTTTGGTTTTTGGATTTTCGGTTAAAATTGGCGGCCATGAGCCAAAGAGATATAAAAAAAGTAGTACGCCAGCATAAGGAATTGGAAGATTTTTATACGGGCGGGTTTTCGGTAAAGGGTAAGGCGCCGGCCAGGGCAGCGGCGAAAAGCAGTCAGGATGATGGCGGCGAGATGGATAAGCTCGTTAAAGAGATGTGCGAGTGCTGCCAGTGCTCGCTGGGGGGTACGCGGAGCAACTGCGTGCCTGGCGAGGGGAATATTCATGCCCAGCTGGTGTTTGTGGGTGAGGCACCGGGAGCGGATGAAGATGAGCAGGGCAGGCCTTTTGTGGGCAGGGCGGGGGGATTGCTGGATAAAATAATCGCGGCGATGGGGCTAGGCAGGGAGGATGTTTATATCTGCAATGTGCTCAAGTGCCGGCCGCCGGATAATCGTGATCCAAAGCCGGAAGAGATAATTCGCTGCATGCCGTTTTTGCAGAGGCAGCTTGATATTATAAAGCCGAAGATCATAGTGGCTCTTGGCGCTCATGCCGCGCGGACGCTGCTCAATAATAATATGCCGATAGGGCAGATGCGGGGGAAATTTTTTGATTATTACACTTCGTCGGGATTTGGGCCAATAAAGCTTATGCCGACATTCCACCCGTCATACCTGCTGCGGAATTATTCCGACGATAACAGGCGGCTGGTGTGGGAGGACATGCAGAAGGTGATGGCGGAGTTGGGGCTTAAAAAGAAGAAGTAATCCCTGCCTGATTATTTAGCCGTTTTTAGATTCCAGGGTTTTGATGGCTTTTGCCAGGTCGAATGTTCCTTCGTAGATTGCCCGGCCGACAATTGCGCCGGCAACTTTGGTTTTGGAGAGCTTGATAACGTCATCTATTGTAGTTACTCCGCCGGAAGCGATTATGGGGATATTTACCGCCTCTGCGAGTGCGCTGGTGCGTTCGATATTGGGGCCGCTGAGCATCCCGTCTTTTGAAATATCGGTGTAAATGATGGCGGCGATAGGCAGGGCGGCGGCCTTTTGTGCGAAATCGACGAGTTCGTGCGAACTTTGCTGTGTCCAGCCGTGGGTGGCTACGCTTGAGCCGCGGGCATCGAGGCCAAGTGCGATGCGATTGCGGAAACGATGCGTCATAGAGGTAAACCATTCGAAGTCACTGACGGCCTTGGTGCCGATTATTACCCGCTCAACGCCGAGATCGAGGAGCTGCATAATTGCGCTTTCTTCGCGTATTCCGCCGCCGACCTCGATGCGGAGATTGCTTGTTGCCGCGATGGTCTCGATAACGGAGACGTTCATCGGCTGGCCTGCTGAGGCACCGTCGAGATCGACAAGGTGGAGCCATGAAGCGCCGGCTTTGGCGAAATCCATGGCCTGCTTGACAGGGTCGTCCTGATAGTTGATCTGGCGTGAATAGTCGCCCTGTATCAGGCGAACGCATTTGCCGCCGCGGATATCTATAGCAGGTAAAATGTACATTTGGCACCTCGCAAATTAAGTTACATGTATTTTGCGTTCAAGGGGTGGTTTTTTCAACCAAAAACCCGGCAGGGGAGTCGGGTATTGACAAAAATAGCCTAGCAGGTTAAAAACAGGCAACTTTAAATGGGAGGTTAAACCATGGCTAAAAAGCCGCTTATGCCGCATGAAGGTCACGACAAACATCTTTGCTACCTGGCGAATGTGGGATTTCAGCAAAGTCATACGGATGATTACAAAGAGCTTGTGAAGGACGGTCAATATTTTTGCAAGGCCTGCGGGCGGGTGGCGGC
The DNA here is from genome assembly GCA_001824635.1 of Planctomycetes bacterium GWF2_50_10. Taxonomy (GTDB): domain Bacteria; phylum Planctomycetota; class Phycisphaerae; order Sedimentisphaerales; family GWF2-50-10; genus GWF2-50-10. The sequence goes on along the minus strand of MHYB01000116.1, from coordinate 769 downwards.
TAATCCGCAAAACCTTTGCAAACCTGCAAAGCTGTAATTGTCAGATCTCGTAGAGCTTTTCGTCCTCAAGGATGGTGAATCCTTCCTGCTGGATAAGCTGATCGATGTTGGGATGGTTTTTGAGATTTTCCACTTCGAGGCAGCAGATTCCGCGTTTGGAAGGTTCAATCACGAATCCATAGGCATCTATCACGTTTATCTGGTGATCGTAGAGCAGGGTTGTAAGTTTGAGCAGATTGCCGGGGCGGTCATCGATCGAAATCGCGACTATATCTTTAAGGGCACAGGCGAAACCTCTATCGGCCAGGGCAAGGTATGCCTCTTTGGGTTTATCGACGATGAGCTTGATGAGGCCGAAATCGCCGCGATCCTGTATGGTGAATGCGTGAATATTAAGGCCGGCTTCGGACAGTATGCCTGTTATGGATTTTAGTCTGCCGGGACGGTTTTCGATGAATATGTTAAGCTGCTTTGCCACAATTTCTCCTTGGCGTTACATTTTAGGCCTGAGGTCGACGACTCGCTGAGCTTTGCCTTCAAAGACGGGCAGTGAGCCGGGTTCATGGAGTTCGACGACGGGGTTTATAATTATCGAGGCCCTGAGCTGATCCTTGATCTTGCCCTTTATCGAATCGAGCTGGCGTACATCGCCGGTGAACATTTTCGAATAAATTTCAACTTTGACTATGAGTTTATCGAGGGCTCCGTCTTTTGTGACGTGTATCTGGTAATTTGTGCCCACTTCCGGGATCTTCATTATGACTTCTTC
>MHYB01000115.1:54704-54864 GCA_001824635.1 Planctomycetes bacterium GWF2_50_10 | reverse complement strand
GCAACTACCTTCTCACGTTTTTCTTTGTCTTTACCCTTCGGCGAGGTCTTTTCGTTCTTCTTTTTTGTCACAGTCCTGATCCAATTAACAAAAATATATTTAATCAGCCATTCCCGCAACCGCAGGAACCAATTTCTAACTTTACTTTTTTATAATCAGC
>MHYB01000115.1:40015-54457 GCA_001824635.1 Planctomycetes bacterium GWF2_50_10 | reverse complement strand
CGCCAGCACCGCCGATACCCCCGCATCCCCCCCCGAAGCAAGCAACTCAAGCACTTTCGAGGCAATGTGCCTTAATATCGGTACTTCGAACATATCGACTGTAATCTTTTGCCCGCAGCATTCCACCAGCTTCGGCTCATTGAGCAGCACTTCAAGCATTTCACGCTGCGCCTTGGCATAAAAACCTTCGCCAAGATCGACAGAAACCACCTTCTGATTCTCTACCGCGAAATAAGACCCTTTTTCCGCGACTTTTTTTATCCGCTTGGCAAGCTCGCCATTTACCTGCGCCGTCGTCAGCCCAAGCACTCGCCCAAGCCTGCCTATTATCAGGCCCCTGCTAACGGTATCGATCTTACCCGCATTGATCGCCGCCGCCGCGGTATTCAAAAACTCTTCCGCCGCCGCCTTTTGTCCTGCTATCGTATCCGACCGCTCAAAACCATCCAGCAGCCTGCTCCATTTATATTCCATCACATCGACGGCATTATTTATTACGTTCTCGAACGCCTCTTTTCCTGCCGCTAATAAGAAATCACACGGGTCTTTTCCCTGAGGCACCGACGCGATACGGATATCTATCCCTTCCGACAGAAATACCTCAAGCGACCGATTGGCCGCTTCCATACCCGCAACATCCGAATCAAAAACCAGTACGATCTTCCGGGCGTATCGCCGCAAAATTCTTGCATGCCCAGCCGTCAAGCTCGTCCCAAGCGTCGCCACCACGTTCTCTACCCCAAACTGGTGCGACATCAGGCAATCCATATACCCTTCAACCACCACCGCCAGGTCCTTGGCAACTATACTATGCCTGGCAAAGTGGAGTCCGTAAAGCGAGTTACTCTTGTCGAACACCGCCGTCGTCGGCGAATTCATATATTTTGCCGGGTCCGTACCCAGCGCACGCCCGCCAAAGGCGATTACCTTACCCGTCGCGTCCCATATCGGGAACATCAGCCTGTTCCTGAACTTGTCATAGAACTGCCCCGATTCCCTCGCAACCGCAAGCCCAGCCTGCTCCAGTAGCCGCGGGCTTATTTTTCTCGCCGCAGCAGCCTTACAAAGTTCATCCCAGCTGTCGATAGCCAGCCCCAACTGCCACTTTTTGGCCATATCTGATCGTATTTGCCGCTGGGCGATATAGTTACGCGCATCTGCTCCTTTTTGTTCGTCCCACAACCCCCCCGCGAACAACCTCGCGGCCCACTCATTGGCCCGCAATATCATCTCAGGATCAGCCTCGCCAGCTGCCCGCTGAACCACCTGCTTTTCGATCTTTATCCCCGCCCTGTTCGCAAGCCTCTCAACTGCCTGCCCAAAGCCCAAGTTTTCCCGCATCTGCACAAACTTAATTACATCGCCGCCGACCCCGCATGCGAAGCACTTGAATATCTGCTTTGAAGGGCTTACATACATGCTAGGCCGATGATCGTTATGGAATGGGCACATGCCCACGAGATCCTTACCCTTTTTCACAAGGCTAAGATGCTCGCCCACAACATCGACTATGTCACAAGCCTGCTGGATGCGCACAACTAAACTATGTTCGAACCTGCCGGCCATCTAAACAAAACACCCGTACTGCTTAAGAACAGTTCTTTAAACCAAAAACCGATTCACATCCAGCCCCGCATGTAAATACGGGATGGTCCACTTTCAACCTGGGCCCTGCCAGGCAACGTTCCCACCCCTGTGTGCCTTCAAATTCTGAACTCTCACTGCGAATTCTGAATCTGCTAGTTAGTACACTTAAGTATAGGAACCAAGCTCAGAAAGTCAAATCCAACCCCCAAAACCCCAATTATAACACTGAAAAATCACATTTTCACCACATGCGACACTTAGTGAAGTGCACCAAACAAATTCTAGCCATTCTGTGCTCCTCGCCCTTGCTTTACCTAACCCTCTTTGTAAACTAGGTTCTCTGTGCTATCTTTTATGATATTTTTTTTGCATTTTTCTAAAGAACTAATCACCAGCACTAACCCAAACATCCGCTAAAAACGCCCCCATTTCACCCCCACAAACGATTTGAAAAATTATTTCAAATTTAGCTCTTTCTGTTCGGTTTTTGTTCGGGTTTTTAATCCCCTCATGCCGATACATATCGGGTAAGAAAAGGAGTTCGATATGAATATCAGAATACAAAGAATTCAAGAGCTAACTATTCCAGTCTGCAAATTTGGCCCCGGCGGTGATTTTATAAATGCCTGGCCCGAAATGCCGGCCGTAATATCAGTTCCAACCAATCCACTCGGTAAAGTGCTCGATAAAATCGTCGCTATCATGGGCATGGCTGGCGTTTACAATGTAACACTTTCCACCGTTTCCAGTTCAAGAAATTTAACGGCACGCGAAAATTACAAGGAGATTCAGGAGAATGTCTCAACCCAAAATTATGCCGACTCTAACACCCAGGCAGCTTCAGCTCGTGCAATTGATAAGGCAGGCACAAACAAAGGGCTGTTCAGCAACGATATCGGAACTGGCCCAAGGGCTAAAACTAGGCCGCACAACAACTTACGAACATTTAGAACAGCTTCGAGAAAAGGGCTTAATCGAATCACAAACAAGCAAGGCACGCTCTTTGAAGCTGACTCGACTTGGGCAAAATCTGCTTAACAGCCTTGAAAAACCATTTGAAAACCCGCCCTGCCAGCAAGGAATACCCCTTCTAGGCCGAGTGGCTGCCGGAAGACCTATCGATGCTATCGAAGATCGACGCATGCTGAACCTTAACGCCCAGTTCGCCGGCTCTTCAAAAGAGATATTCGCCCTCGAAATTCAAGGCCAAAGTATGATAGAAGACGGCATATCCGATGGGGATTATGTAATCTGTAAACGCGCCTCCGACGCCGTAGATGGCCAAATAGTCATAGCCCTCGTCGATGGACAATCCGCCACTGTCAAACGGATTTATAGAGAGCAAAACCGCGTCAGACTCGAACCCGCAAACCCTGATTTCGCTCCCATCTACACCACAGACTGCCAGGTTCAGGGCATCGTAGTAGGCTTAGTAAGGCAATTTTAAAACTTCAGAGTTGTTAACGGACAAGCCTTTTTCAAAATTACTCTTCCCAAGATCGTCCCGTCTAAGGACATCCCTGAAGTATGCAAACGGGTCAATTTCATTTAATTGGCTTTTATCCCTGAGCGACTTTCACCCTCTGAACACGCCGGCCTTCGCTGGTCGCATCACTTGGCCGTGAAGTTACGTTGCGGGCATAGAGCTAATGTCAAATGTGGACAGTAGGAACTGAAAGAGAAATTAATCTATAAGTTATTTTATTTGCTCAACACGCAAGAGGTTGGGTTAGGGCAAGTCACTCTCGGTACTTGCTGGAAGTGAATTGGTAAGGCGGAGTACGGGAAACAGCAGAGAACAAAACACAATCCAACCAACAACAAGCGATTTGCCCAGCCCAAGATAACTCTGGGTCATGTAGCACGCGATCATCATCGGCAGCAGAATCAAAACCATTACCAATATCTGTCGGCTTATAACACAAAGGCTATGCCGTGCCTCATAGGCTGTTATGAGGGCAATCATCGGGAAAACAGTTACAAATCCCTGCAATTGCTTTTTTACTGCAATAATACTTAATATCACACATACTAAAATAGGCAGCTTGAGCAAAACCGGCAGTGATGTTCGGTGCCCTCTACTTATAGATACCGGAACTATGGCAAGAATTGCAGATGATAACAAAAAAATCACTAGGCACGAATACCAGAACGTAACATTCGTACTGGGGATCAATTTTAAAGCTGCAAAACTGGTGCCAGAGTAAACAAGAATTCCCACCAATATCGATAAGTAAATGGAAACCTCAAACTGGTAATGGAGAATCTGAACAGAGAAAATAAACAGGATGAGAATCGCAAGGCCGATGACATTATATGTGTTAACATCCTGCCCAACCGCAAGGGCAGCGCATGTGAAAGGTATAGGCAAGGTCAGGATCAGCGCCTTCCACTTGGGGTCGTATAAGTAAGCCACCATCGCCGCCTGTAAAGAAACTATGGCCAGCAACACCCAATCCCACAATCCAAAAGACAAAACACTAATCACTTTTGAGCCATGCTTTTCAGTATATATAATGTATGATCAACAATCATGTCCAAGGCATCTGGTATCAGCTTAGACCAATATATCAATTCAACTTCATGGCCACCCTTTCCAAGAGGATATGAAAACGCGTGTTTGTGGGGAATATAACCAGCAAAATACGTGTTGTGAGCTATAAGTATTTTGTCGACAGGCGAGTTGAGCTTAATTCTTAGCTGACCTTCGACAAATGGCTCTCCAGGCAGCCCAATAATAAATACATCCCCTATCCTGAGCACTCTAATTTCATAATCGAAGATTTTTTCTCTTTGCTGCTCAAGCCAGACACTCACAAGGCCAGCTGCTTTCATCCAAGGCCAGGAAATATATTGTTGGTCTGGATCATCCCAAGGCGGTACAGGATTTTCTTTTAGCAACTGCTGGGCGGCATTCAAAGAATCCTGAGATACAGCCCTAAATGGGATCTTTAAGGTACCGACCCTGTAATCAAGTTCTGCTTTGTTATTGAAACTCATGTTCTCTAATACATTCTTTGCCGTTTTCGTCAATTCGATTCCCACAGCAGCGGGATTGGTCGCGAACTTATATTCAGGATCAAAAGGCGACCAGGGATTTATATTACCGCAACAACCATTGAGGGCCATAGCAAAACTGCCGATTCCGAATTCACGCATCATCTCACGACACAAGGCTCCGGGCCATTCCCCTGAAACCGCAGGTCTGTCAAAGACCTGTACTGGATGAGCTGTATAATTTAGAACAAAAGCTGTTTTTTTAAGTGATTCAGTCCTGAAACATGCAATTGCAAGCTCAGGATCGACTGGCCCTTCGAGATAAAGCAAGTTCGTGTTTCCGCATGGCTGTTTACATTGCTTAGCGGGCATACTGATAGAGCCATCCCTGTTCACAGCGCGTCTGTTGAAAACAAATCTGCCGTCAATTGCTCTGCCAAATCCGATCTCAACTGCTTCTGATTCTTTCAGAGCATCTTCAACGGCGCAGATTACCTGATTTAGAACGTAAGACGCGTATTCATCATTTCCCCCTCGGAGCCATTCATAATCCTGCGGCAACACAAATTCTTCATCAAGTACAAACGCCCCCACCGCGGGCGCGCTATGGTTTTGAAGAGTATGTATAAAGATCGCATCTTTTTCAAAACCAAATGTGCTTGCAATACGCGACCGCAGTTCATCAGCCATCTTGCGTGTTATCATGACCACGTCAAGGGTGATTATGCAGACTCTTTTCTCATCCGACGACAAAACAAGCACTCTGGCAAAGAGCATATCCTCAACGAACTTCGCCCTCCTAAAACAAGTTACAATACCAGCCAGCGATACATCACTGCCGCAGGTAATATCCACAGCAGCATTTCCCATAGTAATCATGGCGTCCTCTATTTCTTAGTCAAAATCGATTCCCGGATTTCCAGTTCGGGATCTTTATGATATACCATTCCTGAATCAGAATCGTCTCGCTTCATGCTTTTAAGCCGTTGCAGCATAAATTTAGCATCGCCGAGCCCGCCAATGGTAAACCATATTGTAACCAGCACAGCAAGGCCAATGAGCATATAACTCACAAAATACCAAAACTTAATCCAGCTTGCATCACTTATTCCAAAAATCATATTTATTATCAGACCGGCAACTAGAATGCCAAACCACAAGACTGTCCAGCCAATTGTAAGCAGGTATATAATCTTATCCCTGGGCTTGAATTCAGGCCCCATCCTGAAAGACTTGAGTCCCGAAACAGCTGGCTCCTGTGGAACACCATCCTCGACAATAGCATACTTGCCACGATTGAGAAGCCGATCCATATCGAATTCCAATCTCTTGCCGCTAAGTGAGATGACTATGTATGCCGCCACAGAAATTAGTACCGAAATAAAGAGCATCTGCTGCCCATTTAATGGCCACTGGGGATAATACTGTTTTATAACAAATCCTGCAACGGAAAGCACCGCTCCACAGATCAGCGATGCCCAGGCTCCTGACGTTTTGCCCCGCTTCCAGTAGAGACCGCCTATTATGACCGCACCAGCACCTCCAAGAAATATCGCACCTGTTATAGCCATGTAAAAAAATATCCGTTCCGTCTGCCTGAACATTATACTGAAAATACCTATGAACACCGCGACACCTATGATCGATAGTCTTAAAAGCAGAATATGCTGTTTCGGTGTAAATGGTTTTTTGCGGAACGGTAATATCACATCCTGTACAAAGATTGTTCCCCATGAGTGAAGGTAAGTGTTGTGATTGGCAAGAAACGCTGTCAGCATGACCGCACAAAAAACACCTATCAACCCGTGCGGCAGCAAGGTCCTTAAAATAATCGGTACTGTGATTTGCGATTTGGTCTGCGGGTCATCAATAACGTTAAGTACCGCTTGGGCCGATGCTGCATTTGAGCTAAATTCCGGATTGTGCATCACTGCATAAGCTATAACCGGAAGCAGAATGTAAAAAGGTAGTTGAGCAAACCATCTCCAAATGTTTATACTTCGTCCGATGCGGGCCTCATGCGGCGTAAGAGCGGACGAATTGTAACCACTGCTGCCCTGCCAGGCCATGTACCCGTAAAACTGCATAAATGCACTTATTATAAAAAATGAGAGTGTGAAATTTTCGGTATTGCTGATTTTAAACGGATTCACCACCGACACGTTCGGCGGCGCCGCCGACAAACCTGTGATGATCTGAGCCCAGCTTACTTTTGCGAATATCACCACAACTATGGCGATCATTGCTATATTGAAAAATATGCCTTGTGCGAAGTCAGAAAGCATAACCACGACCTGCCCACCAATAAACGTAAAAAACAACGCGATACTCAGAAGAATTATTATCAGCAAGACAAAAGTCGAAACGGGATAGCCAAGTACAGAGATGTGTTCTGGCAACGAGCAGAAGTAAATGAAAAATCGTACTCCCACGGCAGGGAAAATGCCAAAATTGATTATGCCGGATAAAAATGCCAGAGCTCCTGTGAAAACTCGGAATCGTTTACTGTAACGCATCTCAAAAAACTGCGCCATCGTCAAAGCGCGTGTCTGCCTGAACCGATAAATTATCCAACCTGAAAGAGCTACGAACATACCAAATGGAAGCATCATAAGCTGCCACCAGAATGAACCAAATCCCGTCTCATAAGCCATTTCAAAGCTGGCTATAATGCCAATCGTAGCTGTGAAAGACATGCTCTCCGATATACTCAACAGGTACCGCCTGGCACAGCGACCGCCCGCTAGAAAATCCGCGACACTGCGACTGTAACTGCGGATAACAATCGCAAAGATTATCAAGCCAGCCAATAATCCAATAATGATCGCCCAATCCAGGAAATGCATCTGCATTAAAAACTCTCCTTGTATAACTCCAGGGACGAAAGCGGCTCAGTGACACGATTATCCTGCACGGCTCTGTCGAATCTATAATTATTTATCGAAAGCCGCGTCGAATACGACTTCTGAACGTGCAAAATCAAGCTCACGCACAAACCGGCATGCCTCAGCGGCTCCATGCTCCCTATTCATGCCGCAATCTTCCCATTCCACAGATAAGGGTCCGCCATAACCAGTTGAATTCAAAGCGCGTATGATTTCTTCAAAATCTATATCGCCCCTTCCAGGCGAGCGGAAATCCCACCCCCTTCGCGGATCGCCGAAATCAAGATTTGATGCAAGCACCCCCGCTTTGCCATCTAGCTGGAGTTTGGCATCTTTTATATGAACATGGAATATGCGGTCGGGAAATTCCCTGATGAAACTCGCTGGCTCTACCTGTTGCCAGTACAAATGGCTTGGGTCAAAATTGAAGCCGAACTCCGGCCGATCATTCAGGGCAGCCAAAGCTCTTTTTGCCGTATATAGATCAAATGCTATTTCTGTGGGGTGTACTTCAAGGGCAAAGCGGATTTTGTGCTCTTTGAAAACGTCTAAGATCGGATTCAACATGTCAGCGAAATACTTATAGCCTTTATCGATAAGTTCTTTAGGCGTTGGCGGAAATCCGTAGAGCATGTGCCAAATAGGCGACCCGGTAAAGCCATTCACTACGGATACACCTAAATTGCGTGCCGCCAGAGCTGCGTCCTTCATGCTTTGAACAGCCCACTGACGTTTTTTTTCGGCATCGCCCCTGGCTGTATCCGGCGCCAGCGCATCAGAACGACTGTCGTTATTCGGATCACAAACCAGCTGACCAGCAAGATGATTACTAATGGCATAGACACTCAGGTTGTACTTCTTCAAAATGCTGATCTGTTTGCAGCAGTAATCCTTATCCTTTGCCGCCCGCGTTACATCAAGGTGATCACCCCAACACGCCAGCTCAAGTCCTTCATAACCCCACTCCGCCGCTTTTTGTGCAACTACTTCCAGCGGCAAATCCGCCCATTGACCCGTAAATAATGTAATTTTCCTGCTCATCTTTTTTCAGACAAGTGAACCCATTGACTATTTTGATTTGAACTTTTAATCACAGCCTCTATGAAAGCCATGCCCCTAATACCATCAGCCAAGCCAGGGAAATCAAGGTTTTGCGGTTCAGGCTCGAAACCTTGTGATCTGGCATGAATCGTTGATGCAAAATTGCGGTACAAATTTGCGAAAGCCTCAATGAATCCTTCAGGATGTCCGACTGGCAGACGCGTGTTATGCGCCGCCGATGCTAGTACCGAATTGCCGCTGGTCCGGAAAATCTCAGTAGCGTCATTTAGCCATTTTACGATCAAGGTGTTGGGCTCTGTTTGTTTCCAGTAAACTGACCCTTTCTCACCATATACCTTGATCACAAGATCGTTTTCCTCACCGACGCTGATTTGGCTTGCGAGCATGACCCCTTTTGCACCGTTTTGAAACCGCAACAGTATGTTGCCGTCATCATCCAGCTTTCTGTCCTGCACAAATTTTGTCAAGTCCGCACATATCTCACTTATCTCGAGTCCTGTAATATACGTTATTATATTCTCAGCATGGCTTCCGATATCCCCGATACATCCTGCGACGCCTGCACGCGAGGGGTCAGTTCGCCATGAAGCCTGCTTTTGCCCGCTGGCTTCGAGGTCAGTTGCCAGCCAACCCTGTAGGTACTCGACCACAACCCTTCGTATTTTGCCTATTTTTCCAATTCTGATCATTTCCCTGGCTTGCTTAACCATGGGATAGCCGGTGTAATTATACGTAACGCAAAATGACCTTCCGGTTTGCTTGCTTATTTTTTCGAGATCATTTGCTTCTTTCATGTTAAAAGCTAAAGGCTTATCACACACTACCTCAAAGCCGTACTCCATAGCCATTTTTGCTATTGGAAAATGCAAATGATTGGGCGTTACAATAGAAACAAATTTCATTCTTTTTTGGGCTGGTAATTTGGATTCCATTTCAAACATCTGCCCGTAAGATTCATACACTCTGCTCTCATCGAGCCCAAGTTCAGATCCGCATTGCTTTGACTTTTCGGCATCGCTGCTGAAAGCTCCGCAAACAAGTTCTATTTTATGATCAAGAATTGCAGCCATGCGATGAACGGCGCCAATAAATGCACCTGGCCCACCCCCGACCATGCCCATTTTTACCTTTTGTCCGTGATTTGCCATTCATTAACCTATTCTATTACCGTACCTTCAAGTCCCGTTGCAACCAATGCGGGAACACCTGTCAGCAGGCCGCCGTAGAACGGATATTTAGTATCGAGCTTATGGAGCATCGCCTTCATAGTTGGATCAATCATCTGATCAGATAAACTGCCGATCATCAGCAATTTTCTTGTGCCTGCATTTGAACTCTTGATAAAACCAGGCTGATTTGTGTCGATGCTTGTCGTAAAACCAAGCCGCTTGCACATTCCGTTAGGATCCTGACCAGATACAACGATCACATTTCCGCTGGTTTTAGGAGCATTTGCTTCTGTGACAACCGGTATCACAGCCGGCTGCGGTGTAACTCTGGTTATCTGGTACAAGGGACGGTATTTCGGTGTCGATTCACGCTGCCTTAGTTTGTAATATTTGAAATATACTGACAATCTCTTGGCCGCAAGCTTCTCGGCTTCAGTTGCATTATCCGGCACCACGATTGTGCATGCTGCATTATCCCCGTTCATATAAGGATAATTTAAAATATCCAAATCATTTGCGTCAGCCGCTATGTTAGGCATATATCTGATTACAATTGAATAATTTGTCGAACCACCAAACGGTACAACAGCGCTGCCTTGGTTTTGGGTCGCTGTTATGGCTGTCCCGTTGACAGTTGCCCCCATCAATCTTGCTCCGGCCGGCAACCAGCAATTAGCGTTACCGGAAGCTAGGGTGTCAAGGTGTAATTCAATGTTCATTTGTGATGATTGAATTACACCTCGTGTAAAGCTTGCTGTTCCCTTACCCGAAATACCAGAGCCTTTAATCTGTACCGCGCCTGCATAAAGTCCAGAGTCTTTGGACTTGAGCAAATACGCAAAACTCGAAGATGTACCGCCAAATCTAGTCTCTACCGGAAGTCCGTCATAAGTCGAAACGATTGTAGCATCAGCCTGCAAATGCGCGTTATCAATAATCGCTGTTCCATTTACATCCGTTGCTGTCGGATTACCTATCGCCAGAAAGGTATTTGTGCCGTTACCATACCGTGATGTGAACAGATCGTTTCCGGCAGTAAAGCCGGGTGACGGATGCCAGCCTGCGTTCGTCAGTTCCATGAATTTAGGCACCCATTGGCACATCGTCTTGTTCCCGCGTTGATATTCCACCGATGGAATTATTCCCATCGCCAGACCACGCATAATCGTGTATTTGGTGATGTCCTGGATAGATTGGACAAGTTCCTGCTTGGTCATAGTGTCCGTTTTAAGAAGGTCGCCCATCGTATGCCAGCCATTCCACCATGTAACAGGCTTCCTGCCCATTAGCAGCCTCATTGGCATCTGGAGGCTGACATAATAAGAGTTCGAATACGAATCTGATTCCTCAAGACTCACATCTGCCCGCTTTGCCGTCACGTACCGCATGGGCATATTAAGGATCGTTCCAGCTTTGAAACCATTCACATTCTGATTATGTATCCAGTCGCATATCGCCGCATAAACAAAAGCTTCTGAAACATAGGTTCGCCCCATTTCATCCCAACTGCGATGCATGCCGTACTGCAGCGGGCCGTAATAATTCAAATGGCTCTCGGCACAGTCGAATGCAAACCCAGGAACCTTTAAATTTTGCAATGTAAGCCCAAGGTCTCTGATAACAGCCTCTGCGTATGTGCCGTTAGCCCCAAATACCCATCTGTGCATCGGGTTATAATTCCCGAACACTTTCGACAGTCCTGGATACAGCTGCGGGTACCAGTTGCCATCCTCTACGATCCAATAGCTATCCGGATATTTTTCTGAAAGAAGGTTGATCTCGCAAAGTTGTGGTATGAAATAATACATCTTTGCCGCGGTACCTTTATTATCAACGAACCTGTCGATCGCGTTATTGTACCAGTCACTGTACGGTCCCTTCACGGTCGGCGTATGAACATCATTAGGGCCTGTCCAGCCATTATCCACCACCCATTCAGGCTCCTCGCTGTACCAGTCCCCATTCGTTTGGTAAGGCGAATAACTCCATTCCCAACTGAAATTGAATCTGCGGGCCTCTTCAACTTCAAGATCGCGAACTTTTTTGCCGCTCCACATGTAACCTCCCGTACCTGTAATTCGCGGGTCGATTCCGGATGCGGGAAGAAATACCTCCGGGAACGCGTCAAAATATTGTTGAACCCCTTGACGCCATCCATATTTAGGCCCAAAACCTGTTAGCATGAATTCCACTGATTGTTTTTGGCCAGCTTCAGCTACTATTCTTACATAGTACTCTACATAAACTTTGCCATTATTTATCGTAAGCCCGTCAGCGATGTAGCCGTAATCGTGACGTGGGTTGATTCCAATTCCTAAACCGTTGTTGCTGTCCCATGCTGCCGCCATAGGAAAAAGGCACAGCATTTGCCTTTTCTGCCTTGATCCTTGCGCAATCGGAGCCGAATTGAGTCCATCCCAGAATGTCCCATACCGTTTCACGTTAGAGTCGATGGACAATGTCACTTCGAAAAGCCTCTCGCTTGCTCCGCGATTATCAATTTCAACATTCCAACTGACGTACAATGGAAAACTGCTTACCGTTTCCTTTACCGCAAGTTTGCCGTCCGAACTGGTCCTGCTTAGAATAAATCCGCCGGCAATGGGTGAATTTGTAGCTGCCGGCATTTGTACAAGAGTTTTTGCAGGTCCTTCTGTTAAGTAAGCACCTTGCCTTGGAACTGCTGTAACTGCCGTAGCATAAGATGGCGCCGCATTTATGATAGCTGCGTTCAATGCCGCCGTTTCAGTCGCACCAGGCACATCTGCCCTGCTGATACTCACAAAAAAGCAACAATTTAGAACATATACAAGGGTTAAAAACGGGCATATAAATCGAATTTGTACTTTACTCTTTTTAGAGAACATCGTTAAACTCCAGTAGAGGTTTTCAAAACCAGTTTCCAACGCACTCATTGTCTTTTGGATTATTGCAATCCATCCAGTTGAACATTAAAATTGCTATATCTTTCAAATCAATTTTGCAATCGTTATTGATATCACCTACCAACCCCAACCCTTGTTCTGCAAGTATTTTGCACGAATCGACATTACATAATAAATCAGCGCCATTCCTTACCGATGAGCTAACTCTCAGTTCATCTATTGATCCGTTGAATGAATGTGAGCCAGATTCTGTCGCACCGACTGTAAGCTGCCTTCCTGAAGACACCCTCACACCCGGTATTGAATTTGCTGAACCAGCCGGATTACCATTAACAAGGAATTCCGCTTTCGCCATCGCTTTATTATAAATCAGTGCTATATGATACCAGGTATTTGTTGAAAGCCCCGTATTCGACATCAGCCAATAAGTATATGTACCCTCTGCTGATACTATTTCAGAATAGAGCTTATTCATGCCCCCATTCCTTAGAATACCGAAAAACCAGTTGTTAGTCGAAGCCGAAGATCCAAACTCATAAACGCTGGCTATAGTTGCCAGATTACCCACATCCGTCGCTAGTTTTATCCACGCTTCCACCGTAAAACCATTTGACATATTCATAGTCAGGCTTGTCTTGTCAGAAGCCGAAGCATTACTCTTTAAATAACCCTGTCCTGGCCCAAGACAGTTCTCATTGATATATGGAACAATTTGCGGTTCTATAGCATCATAGACCGGCCCGCTACCCCCTTGTGCATATAAATCCCACGTACCCAAAGCAAACAAACTATTGTCAGAAGAATCATCTGCATAAGCTATCGTTCCACCGGTGACGTCTTCTTCGAATCTATAGAAAAGCAAAGTTTTAGCGTCGCTTATTTTTTGCCAAAAAGGGCTCTCACCCCTCTTTTCCATGGTAGTTCCTTGATGATCAACAACTACGACTTTATAACTGCCCAGGCTGGATATTGACGGCAAATTCAATTCAAATGTTCCGTTGGAATACACGATCTGAGATCCTAAAATCTCATATATTTTTTGCCCGCTTTCATCAATGATGCTTATGCTTTGCAGTCCTGTATCACCCTTTACTTTTGCTTTAAGCGAAGTGGTTGAAGGACAAACTTTCACATCATCAAACCACACTGTTCCTTCGTAACGGTTATTACCAAAGTTCAAATACAATGTCCCGGCCAAAGTCGGCGTAAACTTGATAGATATCTTTCGCCAGTTCTCTTCATTCTCCACACCTTTTATGAATTTGCCCGGCACAAACGCGCCCGCCACTGGCAGAGCCTTATTAGATGGCCCTGAAGCCGTGGTCAGATAAATACCACAGCCGGATATCTCTATCATTGCGCATCCGCCAATCTGTTTCACACTGCACTCCACAACGTATTCTTTGTTTAGTTCGGCCGCCGAAAAACTAATACCCTGTTGAAAATAGCCATAATCGATACCATTCAGTGCAGTTATGCTTGCTATCTTATTTCTGTCTTTTTCGTATGGGAAACTCGTTTTGAAACTGCCCGTCTCACCAATAAAACCCCAGTTCAGCGATGTTGTTCCCCCTGGGCCAAGTTGATCAAAACTGTTGTTGATTACTTTATTTAACGGCTCTTGCACACTGAAATCTATGCTTACTCCTGCCATTGCACGGCTGATCTGAACCAATACCATAACAATTAGCATGAGAGCGATATTTTTTTTCATACTCTTCACCTTTGGATCCATTACGCTTTAGATACAACTCTCAATTGCTTGCGGGAGGATATATCTTTTCTATTTTCTGACCGGAACTGGTTGTTACGGTGATTTTGTAATGATTGTTAGTTGCTAATGAAGCAAACCGCTTT
>MHYB01000115.1:23270-39919 GCA_001824635.1 Planctomycetes bacterium GWF2_50_10 | reverse complement strand
CTTTGGGCTATGTCCAGCACCTTGCCACTATCATCCGTTACCGAAACATCCTGGACATCTTCGCCGCTTATATAGATATTGAGATCCATTTTAGAAGCGGCCAACTTGACATCATCAAATTGTATAACACCTGGCGAAAAATATGAAACCAAGTCTATATATACCGAGTCCGCCTCCTTCGGAAACGTAAACTCGTAAAAAAGATGTGTCCATGTCTCCTCTTTATCAGTACCTTTTAACCATTTTTCTGGAATAAAGACTTCTCTGATGGGAAGCACTTTCTTGGAAGGCCTTTGGACGCACACTTCTGGGAAGCCCGGCAGTTCTTGTCCGCCCCCTACAGGTGTTACCCTGAGCACTGCGTTACCGCCAGCCTGTTTTACCCATGCACTGAGCCGCATGCTTTTGCCCTTAAAAAACACCGGTACTTTTACTTTTTGCCTGTAAAATCCAGCCCACAAAGCTTCTTGTGTGGAAATCTTCAGGCAATTCTTGCCCGCAAACGCATCTTCGCATGCTCCGCGTACAAATGACGCTTCATTACCCTTTTGACTCAGAACAGTAACAGTCATTGCCACGGCGTCACGGCAGTCGAATTGCCAGCCAGTAACACCATTCGCATCAGTTTTCTCAAAATCGCCATTTTGGATTAGATTTTTTGCTGCTTGAGGCGGCATCGCGTCTATTGCGAAATCTAATTGTCCAAAACAATTGGTGAAGGTAACGAAAATGGTAATCAAAAAAAAGTGAGAAAGTTTCATCGTGACTCATTCTTATATATATGTTGAAAATTGTACAAATAATATGGCATCTTGACGTATTCGACATGAGTGTCAAACATCAGCATGTTCTTGTCTACCATATCATACATCTGGTTTTGCGTTGATGAGAATTTGCCACCATGCCGTGCTGTGTTGCTGCTATTTGTCCAGTCATGATCATAAAAGGTCATCAGGTATTGTAATGGCTTTAGCTGATTTTCCTTCTCTGCAAAAGATAGATAAGTATTGTACCCATAGCTGGTCTTTTCCCAACTTGTCGCTTTATTGAAATTCTTATCGGAGGGACATTTGAATACCTTCGGGTCGCTTATATACACAGGGCCTGAACCTGCCGCAACCGGCGAGCGGTTCTGGGCAACATAGACATGCCCTATCAGCATTTCTTTTACATGCCAGGCCGCTCCATTATTGGCCCAGTATATTGCAGGCTTGAAGCAATCATAAAAAGTCTTGAAAACTTTGTTGCGGTTCTCGTTCAGGTACATCGCATACCCCAACCCTATCTGCCTGAGATTGTTTCCGCAAACCACTTTTTGAGCACTTTGCCGTGCCTTAGTTAAAGATGGAACCAAAATCGCCAGAAGCAAGGCTATGATCGAAATTACCACAAGTAGTTCGACCAGCGTAAAGCCTCTCTTGGGATGACCGCGCCTATGTTTTTCCATGTTCATCTCCATAGATGTCAGCGGCAGTTAAACCGCTGACATCCGTTTGTTCAGCTCATTATTTGCGCCGAAGCCTCAACACCAAACCGCCAGCCAGCAGACTCAATGCCGAGATCGGCTCAGGAACATTCAGCAGAAACTGATCTGCATTTAACACATCGCTGCTCAGACGTACCTCATCAATATTACCAGTATACTGGTACGAGGCGGAACGGCCAATGGTGAACTGAGTATTACCTGACGCATTCAAAGAGCCCCACCATGAGGCCGCTAGATCGAAAGTACCTTGAGGGCCACCGTCAACAAATATTTGAGCGTAATTTGTTGATGCATCCCATGTTAAAGCCACATGATGCCAGACTCCGTAATTGAGAAAGGTATTGTTATTGAAAGCCGCAACTCCGCCAAGATTACTGCTGCCGTTTCCAGTCATAGACATTTCAATATACAATGCGTACTGATCTGGGTTCCTCGCGCTTAATCCAAAGAACAATGTATTACTGGCTAGAGGTCCGCCAAAATCATACACTGATGCAATAGACTGCAGATCCGTTCCCTCACGAGTCGGCTTGATCCATGCTTCGATAGTGAATGACCCTGCCATCGCCTGTGTCATTGCTGTCAAATCCGCGGCACTTGCAGTTGTACTTAAATAACCATCACTTGAGCTTGCAATACCTGATTGCACACTTATCTGGTTAGTATAAGGGTACTGCGGCCCGCTAGCTGACCCGAACTGGGCATAATTGCCTGAAGTCGGGTAGGCAGACAAATCGTATATTCCGCCAGTATTGTCGCTTGTTACGGATCCTTGCATAGAACTCCCTATCGTTCCCTGCTCAAAATTGTAATAAGCTATCGTATCCGCCGATACCTGCATGACACAACTCACCACAATGACACACAAACATAAAAACCTTGCCATGATTCTCTCCTCCAAAAAATATTATTAATCTTAATACCAATTCTGTAGACAGCCCGTTTGTCCAGGAACATTACATGTCAGCCAGCTCCTTGATATTATTGCGAAATCCTTTAAATCCACACTACAATCGGCGTTAAGGTCCAAAGCCAGCCCAAACCCGCGTTGCTGCACTTCCAGGCAGCTGCTTGGCGGTGGTGTTATAAGCATTTGGGGCACATCTATCGCCTTATCACTTAGACGAACATCATCAATATGTCCTGTAAACTGGCCAGCCCCGTCATCCACCGGTCCTGCAAACCTACCTATCGTAAATGGTGTCTGGTCAGATGTTTTCAAGGTAATACCAGCAGGCAGGACGGCATCAGCTTGTGGCCCACCATCCACATAAATGCGAACCTTGGAAGTCGCTGCGTCCCATGTCAGAGCGACATGATACCACTGATCATACCACAGATCCGTATTATTCTGCACCCAGTAAACTCCGCCATCGGAGCATGCCAATTCCGAATAGAACTTGAACTGATACGGATTTGCAGCCAGCACACCTAAAAACCAGCTGTTCGCTGTTCCACCCACATCATACACGCCAGCCACACACTGGAGATTATCTCCACTACGTACAGCATTTATCCAAGCTTCGATCGTAAATGAATCTGAAGTTGATCCTGTCAGTGCTGCTAGGTTTGCTGCGCTAACGTTCGATTGCAGATAGCCGCCGTTTGCGTACATGCACAATTGACTCCCGTAAGGTACCCAACCTGTCTCCATCGCGGTATACATCGGATAATCACACCCCGAAAGACAGCCAGCTGACGCGGTCAGATTCCATGTTCCTGCGGCCCCGTAAATGGGGTTGTTGGCACGGTCCGTAACAGTAGAACCTTCCATGCTGTTACCCGCTATACCCTCTTCAAATGTGTAGTACAGCATCGTTTCTGCCTGCAATGCTGGTACTGACAACATAACCAAAAACAATACCGCCGTTAAGACACACTTCTTCATAATATCCTCCTCAAAAAATAATTTTTGAACATTAGTTAACCAATTTCCTAAATGTTTGCGCAATCGCATTCATAATTTCATGATCTGTTAAAAGCCAAGGATGAAACAGCGTCAGCGCGTTTTTGGCACACACTTTTTCACACACTGGGCATTCTCCACCCGCGATCCGGTACTTGCTCGGCGACACGTTCCACAACATATGACTGTAAACAGGCCCATACGTCTGATCTACTGCCAATCCCTCTGCCCTCAATGTATCCATAAGATTCAAAGCTGATTCACAATTGAATCTAGCTGGGTCTACAAGGAACACAAGATTGTAATAGCTTTGCAACGTTGCTTTTCGTCCCTTGCTTTGCAACTGCACGCCTTCAACGTCTTCAAGAAGTCTCCCAAGATATTTTGCGTTTGAATCTCGCAACTCGGTCTGTGCTCGCAAATCACTCAGAGCATTTAACAGTATCAATGCCTGAAATTCTGTCGCACGGTAATTACAGCATAGCAGTTCAGCAGGCGGACCTGAAGCAGCCTTGCCCTGCGATGAATCCATGTCATAACCGATATGCTTGAGCCTGAAAAGTTTTTCTGCCATATCCTTATTGTTCGTAACACATATTCCGCCCTCACCACTGGCCATATTTTTGGATTGCTGGAAACTAGATGACCCCACCGTGCCAATGCTGCCCAGCCCCTTGCCGTCCCAAAAACCGCCATGTGCATGGGCACAATCTTCGATTACTGGTATTCCATGGCAATTAGCAATATCCATGATCGCTTCCATATCTGCCATAGAACCGTATAGGTGTACAGGGATTATCGCCGCGGTACGTTTGGTAATTGCCTTGCTCAAATTAACCGGATCAAGGCAAAGCGTATCGGGCTCGATATCCACAAAAACTGGCGTAGCACCGACATAGACGGCCGCCATAGCTGTTGCAACCCATGTTAAAGCCGGAACTATCACCTCGTCCCCAGGCCCCACTCCCAATGCTTTCAGCGCACATTCAAGCGTTACCGTCCCGTTAGCCATCATTATTCCATACTCACAGCTGTGATGTTTGGCAAAACCTGATGCGAACTGCTGCTCATATATACCATTGAAGGACCATTTCCCCGACATATATAAGAACTTCAATGCTTCCGCGGTTCGTTCGTTTGCTATTGGCCACTGCGGCACCTTCGCCCGCATTTGACTGCTTATAACAGGCTCTCCGCCATTGGAAGCAAGCTTTGTGTCACTACCGTTGCTTGTTTTAAAAGGTACCGTTTTGTAAACTTGGTTGCCCCCAAAATGCTTTTTCTCCTCGGCTCTCATCGTGTTCGGTGCCATGTAATCTCCTGTTCCATGTGATTAATATGCAATACAAAATACCAAGTTCAATTTAAATCAACAATCTCTTTCAGATGGAATAAATTCCAGTGACTGGCATGGACAATCTTACGATTAATATATCCGCTGAGTTTGCAATATAATTATTCGTATCGGCAGTTCATTTAAATGATGGTCGCTTTTTCACTTCTATTCGCTACTGGCATCGAAAATTGCTTTTTTATATAAATAGACTTAAAATCATTTATACCGTGCATCTACGATGTTATTGATGATTTTCAAAGCAGCCTCTAACCCGACTTCAATATTTTTTTGCTTGACATTTCAATTAAATGATCTTGCAATAGAACGCTGTATAGTACATAGATAAACTTACGGACTTAAAATGCTTAAGAGCTCCATATCCACTCTGATTAAAAACCTTGTCGAGGTACGGACCGAATTCAGTACCGCGGCCAAGCGACCCTCCGCCCAAGCGCGATTTACCCCCATGTATAAGCCTGCTTCACATCGTTATCTTGAACTCGCAATGCTCGTCGATGGAAATGGTGGCTTACAGATCGGTTCGGTTCCGGTACAACTCACTAAAAGTAAAATTTGGCTCATACTTCCGCATAGCCTCCACTGCGAGGGCTATTTCGGAGATGTCCCGCAGTATTATCTGCTTTGGTGCGTTGTCGTCTCACGCGGGGTAAATTTCTTCATTAGTGAACCACAGGGCCGCCGTGAAAGAAGTACGAATAGGCTTTTTGTCGAATATGAAAACGCCAAACTCCTGTGGGAAACGGCTTGCGACCCTGCCTTTGCGTCAGATCATTTCGTAAAGGCACGATTCTATTCGCATTTTCTTAATGCCTGTCTCGGTGCCGCTGAAGAACTTGAAAAAGAACCCCAGACATGGTCTATGCAGCAGATGAAAATCGTCCAGCAGATAAAAGAATATATTGAGCAGCACTACCGTGAAAACATCTCGATAGCTGAACTTTCAACCTTTGCAGGCTATACCCCAACTTATCTCTGCACACTTTTTCAGCAGTTCACGAATGAAACCATACATCAGTATCTGCTCAAGACAAGGCTTAAACTCGCATTAGAAATGATCAATGCGAATCAGCATCAGGTTAAGGAAATAGCCTTTCTGGTAGGATTTTCTGACCCACTGTATTTCAGCAAATTATTCAGAAAGACTTTTGGCCACGCTCCTTCGCTTTACCCAAAATTAAAAGAATCAAATAAATAAATATGTGAGGCATTTTATGAAAAAACCTTTGGCACTTCAGCTCTACAGCGCACGACAGCTCGCGCACGCCGACCTTCCCGGTTTGCTTGAAAAAGTCGCTCAAATCGGCTTTTCAGGAGTCGAGTTCGCAGGATTTTATGATAACGATCCTGCGGATATATCTACTTTGATAAACCGCCTCGGACTCAAAGTGGTCGGCAACCATGTTCCCCTCCCCAGCCCGCAGGACATGGGATCAGTCGCTACCCAGGCTCGTGCGATTGGCTGCGACACGCTCATCGTCGGTCTAGGACCGGATGATTACAGCACACCAGAGGCCATGAATGAATCAATAAATAAGTTCCGTTCCGCAGTCGCTGCCGCCTCCGCATATGGGATCAATTTAGCAATGCACAATCACTGGTGGGAGTTCGAATTGCTCTGCCAAAACCAACCCGTCTATGACTACATAATGCTACATGTTCCCCAGATGCTTGCAGAGCTTGATATTTACTGGGCCTTCAAAGCTGGCTCTGATCCTCGTCAGGTTTTATCGAAATGGGGCCACAGGTCTCCGCTTCTACACGTTAAAGATGGCGACCTTGATTCGAGAAACGTTCATAAAGCTGTCGGCTCTGGCAAGCTACCAATGAAAGATATACTGAACGGAATTGATTTTGATCAAGTCCAGTGGCTCATCGTTGAACTAGATAACTGCGATACAGATATAATCGAGGCCGTTCGCAGCAGCTACGACTGGCTCGTTTCCAATGGGTTCGGCCTCACTCTAAAAATTTAAACGTAAGATATTACAAGGAGAATTTATGGCAGGCGTATTTCGCTTTTCTTTTGGACCATGGAATATTAATGAAGGCGCAGACCCATTCGGCCCGTCAGTCAGGAAACCCGTTGAATTTGGCAAAAAACTAGCAACCTATAAAAAACTCGGCTTTGACGGCGTTCAGTTTCACGATGACGATGCCGTGCCGAAAATGAATGAATTATCAGCAAAACAAATTATAGATGAAGCAAGGACATTAAAAAAGACTCTCGACAGCGAAGGTCTCGTTGTTGAATTTGTTGCGCCGCGACTTTGGGAAGATCCCAGAACCATTGATGGCGGCTATACAAATAACGACCCCAAATGCAGAGACTATGCCATAGAGAGGAGTAAAACGGCAATTGATATTGCTGATGCGCTTGGAACGAATTTGATTGTGTTGTGGCTTGCCCGAGAAGGCACTTATATTCGGGAATCCAAAGACAGTAAGGTTGCTGTTGACAGGCTCGCTGATGCGATAAGCACTATACTCAAGTACAATTCAAATATCAGGGTCGCGATAGAAGCCAAGCCCAATGAACCAATGGACCACACCTATATTCCAACGATTGGCCATGCCATAGGACTAGGCTTGCTGACGTGCGATACGACCCGTGTGGGTTGCGTTATTGAAAGTGCTCATGCTATCTTAGCAGGTCTTGATCCATCGGATGAGATGGGCTATGCTTTGGCGCATAAGAAGCTCTGGTCGGTGCATTTGAATGACCAGAACGGATTGAAATTTGATCAGGACAAGCCGTTTGGTTCAGTTGACCTTAGAAGAGCATTTAATCAGGTCAAACTTCTTGACATGTATGATTACGGCAAAAATGGCGAATGGGTCGGTCTTGATGTTAAGACGATGAGGACACAGAAAGATGATGCGGCAACCAAACATTTAAGCAACAGCAGGATGATCTTTCTAAAATTGCTTGAACTGTGCCGCAACCTCGACCAGAATGTAATAAGTGATGCCATTTCTAACCGTGATTATGAAGAGTTGGATTACTATATCATCAGGCAGCTAATGGGAAAACTGTGAGTAGAAACAGCAGGAGATCTGATGCGATTTTTTGATTCAAATGTAATATACGGCGTACATCCATTCAAGCCATCGCAATTTTGCGTACCCAACATCGTTTCGCTCAAAGAACATCTCAGGGATGCATGTATAGATTACGCACTGGTCAGACGCTATGAACAATTACAAGGCGGTGTTATTCTGGGTAACAAACAGATTGCTGAAGACATCAAAGACACTGAAAATCTTTGGGGCATGTGGTCCATTGTCCCCCATCTCACAAATGAAATTGCGTCACCTGCTGATATATGTTCCGAAATGCGGGAAAAACGCATAGCTGCCTGGCAATTGTGCCCCCAGTCACACGGCTTTCCGTTTCATTACCGGGTTCTGTATGATTACCTCTTTTTAGCACAAGCGGTAGCAATACCGATTTTTGTCAAAGTACCCGGCGAAGTAGCTTCTGTGGACATGCTCAATGTTCTTGATAATTTTCCCGATCTTGCATTCATCATTTCGTTGTCGGATGTATGGCCGGCTGATCGATTCATCAGGCCCGTGCTGCAACAGTTTCCAAACTGCAAATTAGAAATTTCCAATTACCTGATAGATGGTGCTATTGAAGAGATTGTGGAATGCTTCGGACCGACACGTTTGATTTTTGGTTCCGGTTTTGCTGAATCGCATTTTGGTGGACAGATGCTTGCGATCAAGCATGCCGCCATTGATGAAGCCTCAAAGGATCTCATCGCTTCAGGCAACATGCTCAACTTGATAAAAGGCATAAAATATGATATTTAACTCTTCTCCACTTGCCGCTGAATTCTGGCAAAGGGGCTACTCAGACGACTGTCCCATAATTGATTTTCATGGACACATGAACGAGATTGGTTGTGGGTATTTGCCACGTTGCCGTCCTGAAAATATGTTAAAAAGTATGGATGCGCACAATGTCAAAATGTTATTGTTCTGCAGTCATACTGCTTTAATGGCTCCTGCTCTAGCTACAGAGATGGATAAAAAGGTTGTTGAAATGTATCCCGACCGTTTCCGTGCATATTATGCGTTAAATGCCAATACGACTGATATTAAAAGAGAATTTAAGCATTTTCAGGATAATATTCATATCTATGCAGGAATCAAAATGTTGCCTGATTATTTCAAACGACCAATTAATGACCCCACATATGAACGTTTTTATGACTTATGCAACGATCAAAAGTTGTTATTTTTATGTCATACTTGGGATAACCCACCGAGCATCTATAACGGCCCCACCCAAGCTGAAGAGTTTTTAAAGAAATACCCAGCCGTGACATTCATTGCCGGGCATTCTTTTCATCCGAATTGGAAACAGGCATGCCGTCTTTGTAATACGTATCCCAATCTGTATCTTGAACTCACTGCCGTGCTGGATGAACGCGGTCCCCTTGAACAGCTTCTCGCCAGCTGCGGTTCGCAAAAACTTCTCTTTGGCACAGATCTCCCTTGGTTCAATTCCCTTCATGGTATAGGAACAATTCTTTCGACAAACATGTCGGATGACGACCGGAAAAACATATTCTTCCGCAACGGAAACAGGATTTTAAGCAAGTATCTCTGGTTTAAAGACTTGACGATACATGCCTCAAAAGCTAGGCTATCTTCCATCTGTTAGTAACGTATTTCAAAATTGGAGCATTGAAAGTGCATGGGTAAACGTAATCTTTCGACTATTGAATATTTCAACCGCAAAGCTGCCGCACTGCAGCCGCGTTTTCGGTTTGCCGGTCGGACGCTGATCGATTTTCAGAACTGGAAAAAGCAGCTTCTTCCAGAACTCAAAAATCTGCTCGGCCAGCTCCCCATACCCGTTGCCCCCAATCCTGAAATCGTCTGGGAAATCGAAGATGATGGCCTTATCAAGCGGAAAGTCTTACTTGACACAGAAGAAGATATGTCGGTGGCCGCACTGGTATATATTCCGGTTGCCGCCCACAAAACGCCTACCCCTGCTATTCTGTGCAATCACGGTCATGCTTTTAGCCCGTTTGGCAAAGATTTGATAATGGGTGCACGGAATGACAGTTGCCCTGAATTTACGTCTGACATCAAAATTTTTAACTGTGACTATGGCCTTCAAATGGCAAAACGCGGTTATGTTACCATGGCCATCGATTACCGTGGTTTCGGCGAACGCTCTGATGGCGGCGCCCCATATCCAGGTCGTGATAAATGTAATGT
This sequence comes from Planctomycetes bacterium GWF2_50_10, assembly GCA_001824635.1. Classification (GTDB taxonomy): domain Bacteria; phylum Planctomycetota; class Phycisphaerae; order Sedimentisphaerales; family GWF2-50-10; genus GWF2-50-10. The sequence continues at coordinate 29,932 of MHYB01000115.1, read as the reverse complement.
GCATTTCATTCGGGGAAATCTCATGGGATATAATCTACTTACACTAAACATATGGGATGCCCAGAGGTGCCTTGATTATCTCTGCTCTCTCGAATTCGTTGATAAAAATCGTCTTGGCACAATGGGTCTAAGTTTCGGTGGAACCATGACCACCTTGATCACCATGATGGATGAACGTATCAAAGCAGCGGATATTATTTGCTACAGCGCACGCTTTAAGCACTTCGCCATAGAACGGGGCAATTTCTGCGGTTCACAGTACTTCCCCGGACTTTTTGCTGTTTGCGATGTTCCCGATCTACACGGCCTTATCGCTCCTCGCCCGCTGCTGGCAGAAATTGGAGTACATGATAAATGCTTCCTTGAATATGAGGCTTTAAGTTGCGCCGATGAAGTTAAGAAAATATATGCAGCTGCCGGTTGCCCGGAAAATTACGAAGTCGATCTCTTTGAAGGTGATCATAAATTTGCTGGCAATAAAGCCTTTGACTTCTTTGACAAACATCTGAAAGGATAGGAATGGCTCCTATAAAAATTGCTATAATCGGTGCGGGTGCTCGTACAATCGCTTTCTGCAAATTCTTGGCAGACAACCCATGTATCGCAAAACTTATTGTTATTGCCGATATTAATATAAAAAAGGCAATCGCACTTAATACGATATTCAAACTCAATGCCGATGTCGTTAATGACTACCATTCGATCATCGGTCAAAAGAATATTGATGCTGTAATAATTTCTACACCTGATTTTGCCCATGTCAATCCTGCTGTTGCGGCATTAAAAGCTCATAAACATGTGTATCTGGAAAAACCCCTCGCAACAACACTGCAAGACTGCGATACGATCATTGAGGCCGCAAGACATTCACATTCAATTTGCTATCTTGGATTCAACTTGCGACATAGCCCTGTTCATGAAAAGATCTACCATCTTGTCCGCGATGGAATATTAGGTAAAATTACGACCATCGAAGCCAATGAATGGTATTATGGTGGCAAGACATACTTTCGTAGATGGAATCGCCTTCGCAAATTTGGCGGCGGCCTCTGGCTTACAAAAGCCTGCCACGACTTTGATTTGATTACGTGGATCGCCGGTGGTAGTCCTTCATCAGTATACGCCACTTCCAATTTGTCACATTATAAACCCATCAAAGATGCCGGCCCCAGATGCCGCGACTGCACATTCAAGGATACTTGCCCCGACTATTACGATATCAATCAACCACTTGGCCACTGGTTTGATGAAGCTTGGCGTCAAATACAGTTGAAAATGGACCAGCCTGGACAGCTCTCAACTGATATTTGCCTATATAATTCTGTTAAAGATACTTTTGACAATGGCATCGCGGTCATCAACTATGACAATGACGTTCGTGCCACCTATACGGTAAATGTACTGGCGGCAAAGACGACCAGGCAAATACAAATCATTGGCACCAAATCCATGGCTGAAGGCGATATGGAAACCGGTGTTATACACATTACACAGCGACACAGCGCAAAAACTGAATCGATTGACCTTAAGGAACACTTGACCGGCACACACGGCGGTGCTGATGAGAAAATTTTGACCGATTTCTTCAATATTTGTGCAAATGGCGGAAAACCGCGTTCAGGACTCGATGATGGTAGACTTGCTGTCCAGATGTCACTTGCGGCCACTCTATCCGATGATGAAAATAAAATCGTGGCAATTAACGAAACTAATCATGCATAGAAACAGATTCGATTTTTTCTGTTCCACTGTCCATTTTGACAGTAGCCCATGACGCCCTGACTCACCTCGTCCCGCCACTGCCGGCCATCCACTCACTCATAAGGCTTGTCTAATTCAGACAATGCCATCAGACACGTGGTGAGCTGCTGATAATCGACATATAAGCCATTACACCAAAGCCAAATATTCGATCCTTCAACCGCGGGGATAACAATTTTGCCTTTTTGGGCGGTTCCTGCAAATTTATCTGAACCCGGTACCAGACAATGCCTTCAATAAGGTTTTCCGCCGTTTTCCAAAATGTTTGATAGCTGCCACGATCTGTTTAGAGAAACTTTGTGCCATTTTGAAGTGTCAGTATGAGGAAGGTACCACCGATTTATAATTCCACTATATGATGATCAATAGAAAAACTTGCATATTCCGGAAAGACCGCGACGAGAGTGCCCGCAGTTCCATCAACGGTTATAATAAGCCAATGTGATAATCCAGCGATCAGGGTATGATACCGCAACCTTACTCGTCAATTTGAAAACAAATGTAAAATACGGATCGCTGGCCTGGCCCCATCCTTCACCCTCAAAACCTCCATTGGTAGCCTTTGTGCATTGCGGACAATTACATAACACGGGCTCATCCGGCGGTGAAAAAGCAAAGGAAAAAGAATCTGGACGCGTTTTAAACAATTCGAGCACCTCATTAGTTGCGGCCTGCAAAGCGTCCTCGTTTGACATGCAAATGAAACCGTCATTTCGCGTACCATCCGCATTCAGCGCATAATATTCGGGATGCAATTGCCAATATTTTTCTTTATGCATCAACCTTTTGGTGCTGTCATCAACGGGGAACTGCAGAAATCGTGACTCAGGAAGCATCCCGTTACAGTAGAAGTATTGTGAGGTCATGCGATTGCGGCGAGTCCATGTTGCAATTCTTTCCTCTGCTACTCTGTTATAATTACACCGCTGTACCAGATATTACGAACACGAAATTCAGGATGCACCACCCGTCTGCAATGTTTGATCTCTAAAGTGAGAAGGTTTGGAAGCACTTCGCCAAATTCGCCTGGGAAATACCATCGGCAGCCAAGCTCTTCAAGAAAATCATATACCGCAAAATACGTCCCATGATATGGCTCGGTTTCATTTCCGGCAAGCACAATTGAATTGCTATCTGACAGGACAAGGTAACTTCTTCATTAAACTGGCTTGTCAATCCTGAAGGTATTACCAAACCGAATTTGCCGACGATGTCACGCGCCACGGAGGAGCCAACATAAATATTATTACCGGCCCGGCAGTTTCGACAATGGCAAGCGATGCCCCAGAAATTTGTTTTATATATCGCTGCAACTCCTGGGCGGCGTGCTTGGCCTGTGTGGAGCATTGGCAACCAACAACAATCGCCCCAGAAGGTTCACCATCCTTAACTATTCTGACTTCCGCAAAACTTGTATTCACAAACGCCATCATGAAGCAGAAGCTTAATAATACGATCAGGGTTCTCATAATGGAACGATCCTTCATACGGGTTTTTCATTACTATTGTTTGCTATTTCTGAATTGCGGACCCGCCCAGTACCAGTCTGGGCTGCGCAAGGGAATTTGAAGATTGTGGTCTGGATAGGCCCTTCCCCCATGAAATCTGCAGTTCGGCAGCCGCCATCGCCGCCCCTCGAATATTGAGATCCACGGAAGTCCAGGCAGGCGTAAATGCCTTTCCGAAACGGGAATTGTCTATTGTGACAAGCGAAACAGTTTCCGGAATCTTTACGCCATTCTGTAAAAGATACGGAACTGCAACCATCGCAATTTTTTCTGAAGCAATGAAAATTGCGGAAACTGACTTGATTATTTCCAGGCTCTTCTGAGCGCCTTGGCAGAACGCCTGTTTTTCTTCTTCCGAACTACTGGAGTCCGGCACGAAAACCTCGTGGATCTTACCATTTAAAAATGTCTTTTGATGGATATAACAAAAACCCGCATGCCTCAGATATGCTGTTTTTCCAACACTTGGGATTTGTCCCAGATACAGCACGTTTTCGTGGCCAAGGTTAACAAGGTGCTGCCCTGCCATATAGCCTGCTTCAAACAGGTCTACGCAAACTTCGTATTGCAAAGCCTTAACACCCAGCGGCCCAACCGAAACGACCGGCACACCCATGTGTTCGACAGTTTCGATCATCGGCAGAAAATGTTGTGACACCACAATCAAAGCCGCTTTATCTTTGCTTTGGCTGATTCTTCGCATTATAGCATGGTTGCCATCACCTATTACAAAGCTTATTATTTTCAGACCCCATTGAGCCTTAATACAGGATTCCTTAACTCCTTGTACAGTTTCATTAAGAACAAAATTATCCGATAAGTGTCCTTCCAGGTCGCCTTTTGCAAATGCGTCAATAACATAGATGGTCTTATTGCCCGGAGCGGAATTGAGAATAGTGGTCTCGACAACAGATTCTCCACACCTGTCAGAAACATAAACACCCGAACCGTGTCGAACAACTACATCACCGCTTTGCTCAAGCTGCACCACTGCCTTGCGCAGAGTTGCAACAGAAACATTGAATTTATCAGAAAGTTCTCTCAACGGCGGCAATTTGCCGTCAATTGGAAATTTTCCCTCGCGAAGAAATGTGATCATCTGCCGCTTGATATCGGAGCACTTGCAATTACCCTCTCTCACTTTAGTTTTAATCATGCAATAAATATATCATCTGTCCTTAAAGAGAGAAAGTAAAAAGTTATATGTGCCCATAATATACTTGTTTATAGTTGTCCGAATAAAAACCTGCCCAGCTGGTCGGCTTGTGAAAAATCCGGCACTACGAAATGAGCCCCGGCCTTAATCAGCCGGGCACGTTTATCGGAATTCAAGCCATATCGTCGCACTTCATCGCTTGCGATCCCCAGTGCAAGGCCATCCCGCTTACGCGATTCGCGCATCTCGACAGGGCCATCGCCGATTACCAGCAGTTCTGAGCCGCTTAATTTGTTTTGCGTCATGATCTTTTCAATAACCATTTTTTTTGAGAACTTCGGGGCATCCTTTACCGACCCGTATATGCCGCCGTTGAACATATCCGAATAGCCCAGCACCTTCGCTTCGGTGAGCACATCCTCATAATCGGTACCGCTTGCAAGATAGAGGGTTACGCCCCTGCCCCGTAACGCCTTGAGGAATTCAACAGAACCCTTGACAGTAAAATCCTGCAGGTTCAATTCGCCACGTTTGAAACGCGAGGTGCGGTCGTTTACCATCAGCATCAGGGCGTCATTGTATATTTCCTTATAGCCCCACTTATCAAGTATTTCATTTTTGGGCACGATGCCGAATTCATGTATGATCTCGATCAATCCTTCCATCTGCTTGACGGTCTCAATGCCGGTGGATTTGTCAATATATTCACAAACGCGGTGACGCACACGGTGGTAAAGCGTCTCATCGGCAGTGGCGTACTGCTCGCCAAGTATTGCTTTTATCATCACCAGCTCCATGATCTCTTCCCACCCCTGCCGCAAGGTGCTGATGGTTCCGTCATAATCGAATACGGCGTGTTTGATACGGCCAAGCGTAAATCGCTCCACCGGGTAACATAGTTCTGTGTCAGTGCCAGATACATATTGCGCCTTGCGCTGATCGTCAGCTAATTCCGGCAGATAAACATAATCAGGGTCTTTTGCCAGAGCCAGGATTTCATCACGGTTAACTGTGCCGGTCTGAAAAAGCTTTTGCGCAGTCACTGCAGCACTATAATTCGCCATCATTGCAGCTTCTGCGGGCGAGACATTTGCTGCCATACAAAGCGCCAGCATACTCAGCGTGGTATCTCCGCAACCGACCGTATCAAGCTTTTTCATCAATTGTATACCGGGTATCTCATGGACGCCATCACGGTCAGCGACCATAATACCTCTTGGACCTCGCGTGATAAAAACAGCCTTGCCGGATTTTTTATAGAGTTCCTGTACATGCTGCTTTGTACTGTCGATGGGAATTACATCATCGTGATCGGCTTTTACACCATTAAGCTGTGCGGCTTCGACAGCATTTGTTTTGCGATAAACATTTGCAAACTGATCGCCATAGTGCCGCGAATCCAGCAAAACTATCTTATCTTTAAATTCATTAAGTAATTTATTCATACCTGCGATAACTGTATTATTCAGGCTCCCAGGCACCTGTTGATTAAGTATCACGACATCAACAGTCTGCATGGCTTTGCGCAAATGCGATAAAATGGTCGAATCCGTTTCGTTGGAGCGTTTATTAAAGAAACCGAAATCCATTCTCGGTTTTTCATTGGTTTCAAGGTAAGGCTTTCCAAACGCGACAGTGTCAAAGTTTTCTTTCTGAATGACCATGCCGGATGCATCGACGTGCAACTCATTAAATTGCCGAACCAATTCCCTGCCCAAAATATCGTTGCCAATTACTCCTATGGCTTTGATAGCACTGGGTTTCAAAGCCGCGAGATTTGCAACTATGTTCGACGCGCCGCCCAATGAATAGTAATGCTTATTAACCGCATTTGCACGCTGGCCTGTTTCAACCGAGACTTCTCCGCCTCGCGGGTCAAGGAGCCAGTAAGCGTCTATACAAAAATCGCCGCATACCGCTACTGTCACATTTTCGATATTTTTAAAATTTCCGAAACTCTTTCGATCTTCATAACATGCCTAATTAAATTTTGTTCCGCATACTTTCTGCTCAACGAGATCGCAGATGATGTGATATGCCAGTAGATGGATTTCCTGTGCGCCGCTGGTGGAAAACGCCCAAAGTATATAACCGGGCTTTACCAATGCTTCTACCTGCCGGACGAAGACGTCTTTAAAAATATAATCATTTCCGATACAGGTCAGTACCGAAGTGTCTGTCGTAAGGGCAACAGCCGGCAAAGCTCGGCGTTCTTTTCGGAATCTGCCTATGAACTC
>MHYB01000115.1:22718-23136 GCA_001824635.1 Planctomycetes bacterium GWF2_50_10 | reverse complement strand
CGAGCCGTTTATGTATTTCGATAGTATCGCGAACAACTGTCTCCATTTTACAAAACCTATTTGTGCAAATTGTCAAGCGATCACATCAGATATTTAGATCGGTGCTATACTTTTGTTCCACGATCAATGCCCCGTCATGCGGCAGAATTTGTATCGAATCTTCAAGTTTGCCCAGCGCATGCAGAAGTTCCTTGCATTTGGTTGTCGTACCCAACTGAAATAATTTCAAATTGATCGGGCACTCGGAATAGTTAAGCACAGCGACTGCTTTGGACTGTTCAAGTGTTCCTTCAAAAATATAGCAGTACGAATTATTTTCCCAGTCCAAAGGCTTTATATCTCTGATCCGCAATTTAGCTGCCATTGAGTATAATCTTAATCGGTCACCTCCAACTTGATCCAAGCGGTCGCTGGTGAA
>MHYB01000115.1:4710-22709 GCA_001824635.1 Planctomycetes bacterium GWF2_50_10 | reverse complement strand
CGTAACAATAGCTGAAAGCACGCTCAATCTGGCCTCCCCAAGTGTCAGCTCGGTATTTTCATCTCTGGCCATCACAACGTCCGGGTCTGCCCTAAACCAGCGGTCATACTGCCACCACCGGCATAACGTTCCATGCAAGGCATTCTTCAATGACGGAACGGAAGGAGTGCAAGGTTGGGATCGATCTATCGCCTGACCGGCAACAGTAGGCAATCCATATGCCACCCATGTCTTGCCGGTATCCATAGAAACTCGATTATTATCTACAAGGCCGAGTGAAGCCAAAAATGGCATTCCACAGCCGAGCATCAGCGATTCTTTGACAGCTTTGCGTATTATTTTGAAACCATCTCGAAGGCAGCTAACGCCAGTCGCATCTGCATCGAACCTGATCCCCTGTGGGGCAGAAAATCCGCCGCCGTCGAATTTGAAATATCTGAAACCCCAGTCATATAGAGTTTCATAAATGCTGAGCAAATGCCTCTGAACATCCGAACGGCTGACATCCAGACACGCCCATTCGTGGTTAGGCGCAGGCGACCAGCCGTTAATGTACCACGGCTTACCATGCCGATCACGGACGAACCAATCAGGATGGCTTTTAAAAACATTACTAGCCTTGCTGGCAAGAAAAGGCATTGTCCATATACCAGCCTGCATGCCGAGATCATTTATTGTTTTGACTGTATCTTTTAATGGCGTCGGCCAATCCTCGTTCTGTTCGAGCCAGTCGCCATGACTGATCTGATAACCGTCATCGATCTGCGCATATTGAGCAGGGAAAAACGTCCGTTTTGACGCCATTGCCTCAACTGATTCAATAAATTGACGCTGGGTCACCTTATGATAATAATAGTACCAACTGCAGTAGCCTATGCAATTCAGCGCGGTATCCCCAACTCTGGCACCCATACGTTTTGCCGCTATTTGAGCATACTCGATCAGAAGTTCACGCCAATCGTTGCCGTTCAAGACAACAATTTCCTCAGGAACTTCGCCGCGTTTGATCGCCGGCTGATAGGTATTCACAGATGCCAGACGGCTTTGTTCCTTATGCACTATAAAGTGGGTAAAGGAGCGAAATGCAGTTACCGCGCCAAACAAGACATATCGCTTGGAAGCGATATCTCCCACGACAACCACATCCTGTGATGTCCATGCCATCTCAAATGCATCGTATTTATAAATACAGGGGCCAAAATCCGCCTGCAAACAGTTGTTGTAACTTTTATATACAAAAGTTGCCGTTGTCGGCAGATCCAATAAAAACGTTTTTACGAAACATTCTTCTAAGTTAACGGCTATCAAAGCACTGCTCATGGACTAATTTCCCTTATCAGTTTTTATGAGTATGAGTTTGCTTCGTCAGGCAACGTTCTTAACATATAAAAGCACAATGGAATCATTACTACCGCGATGATACCCGTTACTATAAATACTATGCTGTAAGATAAATAATCACACAAGAATCCCATCATGATGGGTCCCAGGGCCAGCGACGCATTTTGCGCAAGCAATTGCAAGCTGTAATATCCCGCCCTATTTTCCGGCGATGGAATCCCAAGCAACAGCGCGGTCTGTGCCGAACATATCAAAGCGCCAAAAACCGCAGATATGGCAATACTAATATAAATACCATATTGATTGGGCATAAGAATAGGAATGAACAGAGCAATTGCCGCAAGAATAAAGGAATACGGCAGCACTCGTTTAGGCCCAAACTTGTCAGATATTTGGCCAAGCGGAATACTGAGGGCAATTCTGGCAACCTGGTTTATAATCGCCATTATCGCGGCCGTAGCTGCCGCCATCTTGAGGCCGCTAAAGCCATAAATATTGACAAATATAAATGTTTGCGTAACAAGTGTGGTGTACACGAAAAACATAAGAATAAATCGCATATAGGATTTGTCCTGCCACGCTATTTTTAGCATCTTTGCAGACCATGGCGGAGGCGATTTTTCCACCGGCGTCGGAAGCTCTTTTGCAAACAGCGCGGCAAAATAACCGCCCTGCATAATAATCCATCCCAACACGATCACATATCCAAATGCTGCCGGCTTTGATACATGTGCAAGTATCCATCCACCTAAAGCCGCTGCCCCTATCGACGCCACTCCGCCGATACTCAGAGAGTAGCCGGTCAATCTTCCTCGATGACTCATAGGAATGCAGGCAGCCATATACTCCTGACAAGGCAGGCTCACGAAGCCAGAAAAAAAGCAGTGAGCCAGCATCAGGAAAAATACGCACATTAACAAATACGAATTTGAAATCTCCATGCTCTGGGCCAATATAGCAGCTACACCTATTAATAACGCCATCCCAAGATACGGGACATTGACAAAAAAGAGATATTTCTTCTTTGTCCTGAAATACCTGGTTATCCAGGGTGAAATTATTACACCGATCAGTGCCATGAAAGGTGCGCCTGTGATAATTCCTATCATGGTATTTGAGGCGCCAAGAAACACAAGAAATGGCTGCATCGCAAGTTGAAGATCTGTCCAGCCCGTATTGTACGTTGCACTAAGCAAGATCAGTACTATCATATTCCGCTTAACTGCTGGCGGAGACAGTTGCGGTTCAGACTTAACGGAACAAGCCTGACCATCAATTGGAGAGCCATCTGCGGCAGTAATTAACTGACTGATTTTTGACACATATATCCTTTAAAACCATAATTATAAATATAGGAACTGCGGTATCCGGATGTGTTACACACTATAGGCCCCTGGATATTAAATATAGTTGAGCGATGCCGCCTTCAGCCTTAAACTTCAATTCAGATAGCTTGTTGGAGACAAAAAAATACTCACCTTCTCTTACGTAATCGGTGCCTGATTTGCTCTCAATTGCACAGTTACCTTTGACAGCAATTGCAATATACCAGGGCGCATTATATTCTACTTTAACTTCCTTGTTAATTGTTAAACGGTCTACCCTGAAACAAGGCGTAATGCGTGCATCAATCGCCTGTTCGATAACTCCCCCACCAAGCTTTTGCACATTATCAGGAACAAGCGTTATTCGTTTTAGAATATTTTCTTTGGTATCCCGACCTGTGTAATCAAAACATTCAAGCCCGATTTCAGGTTTCAAGGGTCCCCACATATCGGAATACGTCAGCTGCGTATCACCGATAAATTCTTCCGGCTGTATTACCCAGTCAGTAGGCTCCTGTACTTCCAGAAGAAAGACGCCGGGTCCGATCGCATGAGGCATTCGCCCCGGTATAAAATACATTTCACCAGGCGAGACTTTTACACGATGGAGGCATTGCTCCATGAAGGCGATATCCTGATGAATCACAGCTTTTTTGAATTCTTCCGGCTTCACACCTTCCTTGAAACCCATCAATATATAAGGCTCGTGCCCATCAACAATACGGGTGTTCAATATGAACCATGCCTCAGACTTTCCATGTTCACTGTTAAAATATTTGCGAGCAAATGCAATGTCATGGTGACATTGTATTGGGAGCCGTATTGCAGAATCGAGAAATTTGCACAACACTCCAATACCGTCATTCTCAGAAAAACTTTCGATCCCAAGGGCCTCTTTCGGGCTTTGTGAAAGAATATCTCTAAAATACGGGCCGGTTGAACCATCCGGCAGTTTAACTTTTGAAAGGCCCTCATTAGGACCCTGCTGATTCGGGCCGTTTTGAGCAATAGTTGTCGAGGCAAGCCAATCCTCGGGAAAATGGTTATCAGCACCATCGCCATTGCGCGTAAATTTATCAAGCAGCTTTCCGCCAAGATAACATCGCCAAACACGATTCGGCTCAAAAAAAACTGGTTTTTCAAGGGAGCCTTTACAGCTCATATTTCTCCTATTTTACTTCTGCTGACACAATATACTTCTTCGTTGCGATCAGGGCACCGCATTTAACCAGCGACTTGCGACAGCGGCAAAATCCGAAAAATTAATTTTATTGTCGCCATTCACGTCGCCGTTTATAAGCGATAAGTTAACAGTACCCGGCACAGTGATCGATTGAGTCTGGGCAAGCCAATGCGATGCTTTAGCCCGTATTTGTACTGTGCCTGCGGTGAAAACGGACAAATTGAAATTACCCTGAGCGTCTAAATTAGCAGTATATGATTCAACCTGTTCACCATTTTGCAAGACATCAAACGTAACGTTGACATCGGCAACTTTGGAACTATCAAAATCGAGCAATTCGACATGACCACTGACGGTTTGGGTGGATTTGAGAGAGAATATCGCAACATCGCCATAAACATCTCCAATTCCTAAATCAAACGTAAGTACGCCATTGTCAACGCTGTAACTATGCCCAGTTACGCATTTTTCAATAACATAGTTATGGGGCAAATGCACTGTTTGTGTGCCGCCGGTAACACCGATTACACCAAGCAGACCCGCACCAACAATAAGCTGATTATCGCTCTCCAGCATAGGTGTCATCCCCGCTTCTTTAGCCAGATTGCGAATAAACTGCGGAGACAATGCGCCGGGGAAACCGCTCCATACAACGGTGTGCTTGCCGGGAGATGTACGACGTTCGACCAACATACCGGGAGTATCGCTATTTCCATAAACAGCAAGAACTTTACCTGCTGTTCCAGACGAGCGGACAAAACTGTTATAGTAACCCATTTCGGTTCGCCAATAACAAAGCGTACTGCCGGCTCTGATGCCCGTTAGAAGATTATCGCTGATACCCGATTTAATCACAAGAGGCTTGCCGCGAGTGGCGGGGTCTTCGGCGATATTAAAGCCTGTGATGATTGATGGATTGTTTGACGTTCCCGGCGCAGCCAAACCCGGGGCGAGCATATAGACTATAACCCTGCCGCTGTTGCAATATTTCGTCTTAATGGCATCGGCCTTAGCTAAACTCAAACTCAGGGGATTGAGGAAAATTGCCACTTTCGGCAAAGTTAGATTTGGATCAAGCGCATCAGACATTAAAAACCACTTGACAGGCATGCCCGTTCGTCCCCAAACACTGCTAAAGTTCCAGCCCATTGCCTCGCAGCTGTTCTGCACAGCGGAAAGCATATAATAGCGTCCGACTTTGCCGCAATAATCGCCGGCATCCTCATCAACAAATACACCAATGTAATCTGATCCAAGCGAAGGTGCTGCTTTGGCATTACGGGAAATATTGGTAACAGCATCTTTGACGATTTGCATAGTTTCGGGATGCCAGAACCAGCCGCCCCACATGTCAAAGAAATGGTTAGTGCCGCCGGAAGCTACCGCGCCCAAAACCATAGCATCAACCTGACGCTTATACTCCGCCTGGGACTTAGGAATATGCGGTAGATCGTAAGTGTCCCATGTTTCCAGTCCACTCAGGAGATTTCGTAAATCGAGTTCATCGACAGTGAGTTTGCCATGATAGGCAGCGCCAAGCAGACCGCCACGGGAAATAAAATCAATGTAAGGAGAATCCAACATACTCTTCATATCTGTGTGTGAAAGAGGATATGCTGCCGGCAGGGTCGGCCACCACTGGCCGCAAAGCAGTCTGCCGCCGCTTCCTTCTTTGAACGCCTGGCAAAATGAAATCTGACGCCGGGTGTTACTAACGGAAAGAAATTTATTGTAATCAAAGCCCTGGGATTCTGTGCCGTTATAACTCATAAGAGGACTGCCGGTAATTTTCTCATGACCGCGAACATCGTTGGAAGGCATTTGGGCACTGTCAAACGTAACACTGAAACCCCATGCTGCTGAAAGATTTGCATCTGTAACATATTTTTCGCGGAGGTACTGGCGAAAGGCACTAAGAGCGCCCTGGCTGTAGCAGGCGAATTCAACTTGTCCTGTCGAATTGTCCGATGAGTATAGCCATTGCCCATCCGTACTGCCGTTGATATAGGCACCAATGACAACTCTGCCTTCGGGAGCAGAAGCAAGCCAGGCGCCCAAGGCGCGTAAAAACGTTGAACCGTCGGTGCGAAACTGTGCCGAATGGTTGGAGGCTTCCCAGCATTCATAAGTACCAGGAGGGTTGCCGCCGTAACGTACTACACGACCGCCGCAAGCAACAGCTTTTTCACCTTGCATGTTAGCATGAACATCGTTGGGATATTCGACTCCCCAATTATTGTACACGTTAACAAATAAATTCAGCATCACATAAGAATTGGGGGCACGGGCAATAGCATAGCGAATTGCCGCCCTCAATTGTTCAAAGTTATAGCTGCCAGCACCGAGCCATATATTGCCGGGCGCCCCCGGTGTATCGGTTGTAGGCCCTGCTTTGACCGTTATACTTTCTATGTTGATGCCGACATTGTACATATCACCAAAACGGGCCGACGTATAACCGGCCGACGCCGATAAATGAATAGTTGGATCAAGAGGATTGCCATTGACCAAAAGCTTGACTTTATAGGGATCGTCAGTTCGCACTATTTGCGGAATAGCTTTTGCACGGCGAGTCAATTTAATGTCGATCTGCGCATCGGAAGTCAATACTGCCGCATCCGCCGCAGGCTCATTTCCATCAACTTTATAACGCACTTCCGGTGTTCTGGTGTTGGCTGGCGGCATCCATAATGGTTTTGCCTGCGCCGGCTCGAGCCGGATTGAAAGTACCCGGCATTTTACCGCGTTGCCATTGAACACAAGAGATGGGGACACTTTAGTTGTCGTTGTTCCAGGTGTCCAAGTCATGCCTACAACATGGCCGGTTTTTGTGGGAAACCATTGTCTTTCCAGATTCACGGTGCCAACCAACTGATCAGAAGCATTATACTCCATGACAGCAGGCGTAACAGAGGCACCAAATTCGGAATCGCTGATTGACAATTCCCAAATGATTCGGACCTGGTCGTCTACACCGCGGATAATTACGAGTTTTTCCAGACTGCGGGCTTCGATACTGGCGGCGGAGGTTGAGCCGTCCCAGATAAAGGCCATGTTATTGCCTTCGTCAGTGATCAGAAGATCAGAACTGCCGATTGGTTTATACCAGCCAACGGTACCATCAACTTTAAAATTTACTGCCAAAGGAGAAACAGCCGGACCAATAATCTCCTCTGAATATCCTTGAGCAATATCAGCAATGCTGCTGCTGGCAATGGCCGCCCAAACAATAAAAAAAACACGATGCAAATTTATTTTGATTTTACTCATATATTTTACCATCAAATTTTAAATTCAGTTTTGAAAGACACGATACGAATCTCATTTGCTCCAAACAATATATGTTCTTTTTTTGCTATATTTTTCGAGCAAACCAACTCGTATCCATTCTCCGGACAAATCCAGAATTGCTCTTTATCCGTCATATTGAACAGGAATAATATCCTGCCCTCTTCTGTTTCGAGAATTCGCGTAGAAAATGCCGGATACTTATCCAACTTGGCAACAGCCCGATCACATGAATCCCCGATCAAGAGATGCAGGAGACTTATCCAGTTTTCGTCAGGAGATAAAAGATATGCCAAGCCTGGACTAAAGCCTGTCATAATCGCCTTACCCTTGCCATAGTGATTTCCCACAATGGCTGTCTGACCATTTTCGTAACAGGCAACAGCCTCACCGCCCTTAAGATCGAATTCTGCATTCATTCTTTTTGAAAGCAGCGATTGTTTATCAGGGAGCGTAACGCGGCGGTCTTCGCCATTCTCGGCGACTCTATATACTTCCTGAGCACCAAATAATTCTACCAGGCCGGCTCCGGGACGTATGCATTGCAGTATGCTGCTTGATTCCCGCTGAGCAATACCACCCTCAGCGATAAGTTTACCGCCATGTTTGACATAATCAGAAAAGATCCTGCTCTGCTGGTCATTAACAATCAAGAACATAGGCAAATAAACAACCTCGTACTCGCTGATATGTTCGAGTTCATGACTTGAGAGCATATCGACCTGGATTCCAGCCTTCCAGAACAAATGGTAAACTCCCTGCAGCGCGGTCTTGTACGTGTTGACCCAAGTACCGTAATCGACCGTCAGGCCGTAATCACCCATGTGCCTGGTTTCCTCGATTCGATTGACGAGGTCGCTTGCAAAATCGTAAACGACGGCTATCTTCGGTTTAGGAACTTTCGCCGAAACAAATAATTGTGAATTTTTGTTGATAATAGAAAAAGCTTTTCGCAGCGCAATACTCGTTTGATTGTCGCGTCCGTCGGTTTCGACTATCCCTGCATCGTTTGTTTCCAGCCCAACTCGTTCTTTCTTGTACTGCCAGAAGACAATTCCCTTTGCCCCGCAAGCTATTGATGACCACAGCCATCTGACAACATCATCCGATGATTCTTCCCGCATCCAGCTTCCAATAGATGGATATATTTCGTTCACCCAGAAATATCCGTCTCCGGACACAGACCGTATCCAGTCATTGATCAAGAACGGGAGGCTCTGGTCGAGAGGCTTGATGGCTCTTCTGGTTGGAAATGATGTACCATAAAAATCGACGCTCTTTCTGGTCAGATAATCGTCCGAAGTATCACACAACACATCCTGTAGTACGCTTGCCATTCCAACATGAGCAACAACCGCTCGCGATGGATCCAGGCTGCGAATTGTTTTTTCAACTTCCTTTACACGCCATGCAACGCGAGTGGCAACCCATGTCCGCCACAGCTGCATCTCGGAAAAATCGGCTGTGTCCCTTGGAACATCTACCCAATCAAAGTCAGCCCAGCACTTACCCATAAAATCGTTCAGTGCATCGATATTCTTGAATTGCTCTTGTAACCAATGCCTGTAATTGAGCAGCGAATGTTCGCAGCAGCATTCTCCGATAGGACGCGAGCGGGGCTCGTTCCATGCATGCCATATCTTAATTCGGTCACAGCCAACATACCGTTTGACAGCCTGGGCCACAAATTCTTTTGCCGCCCCTATCACATGCGGATTATCAAAACACGGCAGCCATCCGCCGGCATAAAATGCCCCATGAGCTATCGGCCAGATTTTTTCGCCTTTCAATCCGATCCGGTAACCGTCATATTTTTTGAATATAAAATCCGGCGCCGTCTCCAGCATGGGCTTGAATATGACATCAAGCTTATTTTCCTCTGCAAGTTCAAGCAATCGGTCGATATCATCCCAGACATATTTCCCTTCGATGCGTTCATGCCATCGCCATTGCGGACGCAGTTGGATCATTTGCATCCCAAGGTCTTTTATTTTCTTCAAATCACCGGCCCACTCCTTTGCTGTTGGCGTAGGTTCGCGATAATACTGCGTTCCCAATACAATGGATTGTCGATAGCTCGTCATTGCCAAGTCTTTCATTTCAAAAAATCCATTCTTAAAATTGAATCAGATTCCCTTTAGACCGGCCTTGATCAAATGCAGGTAGGTTCCTACCCACTTGTTGGCCGTAAGCGCATAATCATTATTCCAATTACCAAAATCAGTCGTCCAGAAATGATTCTGGGGGCAGCTGCCTTTTGTCCGCACCGGACTGTTTTCAACCTCACCCAAAAACTGGAAATAAGTCTGCCAGTTTGCATAAGCTTGTGCCCATTCCTTATATTGTTTTTTATGGGTTGCCTGCCATGCTGCAAGCAGAGCGTCGCCCATTTCATTTCGATTCATCAACAAGTTGAATCTTCCGCCAAAACCCCGACCGTATATCGGTCGCCAGTTAGCATGTGTGATTCCTCCGGCAAGCTTGATATCTGTCTTGTACGCACCCAGCGTGATTTTGCTTTGAGGCCGAAGCAGCGTCTCTTTAAAATCGAATGTAACGGCATAAGCTAACAAAGTATCAGTATATCTGCTCAAAAGCTTTTCATACCGCGGATTCTTTGTAAGTTTGTAAGCCTCAGCCATGCACATTATGATATACGACAAGCCCGTCGGATCCATGCTCTTTGCACGATAAACAAGGTAATCCAGTTCACCGTTTCCGAACTCAGCCAGATCTTTTTCAAGATGGTCTGCCGTGATTTTCAAAAGCTTCATGGCCGCATTACGCCACTTCTCTGATTTGTCGATACCATACAGTTTCAGTAACGCCACAACCAAAAAAGCTGAAGACGCAGGCTGATATTCGACAATCACCTCGGCCTTATGGTCTTTGCGAGAGCAGAACGAAAAATCTGACCGCCATCCCATATCAATCAGCTTCTTGGAATATTCAACGGGAAACTGCCATAGAGTTGGGATCGTGCCATCACTTGCCTGTTGCCGCAGTACCCACTGCCCGATCTTTCTGGCACTTTCAAGACAGTCTTCCCACTTAGTCATACTGTATATCTGCGAGAGCCTTAATATGAAGTCCGCCTGACCCGCTGTCCATATAACATCAGGAAACCAATATGTGGTTCTGATGGCTTCATCCATATCGCCTTTTTTCTTATAGTGCACCCCTTCTGGAACATGGAATTTGGGGTTTGTAAGAAAACTGTCCAGCATCTTTCTTGCGTGGTTAGTATATTGCTCCTGTTTTGGTTTGAGAGCCATTTCATCAGCGTACAGCAAAAGATTGTATGCGTTTTCTACCTCCCACGCTCCGCCCCATCCAGGCCCTTCGCTCCAATCCTGGAACTGAGGTTTGTCTGCTGTCCCATCAACAGCGGAATAGTACATAATCCCTTTATGTTCCGCATGGTATTTTTTCGGATCCATGAATTGATTCACCGCCATATCAACATATCGTTTATATGGGTATCTGCTTGCATGCTTTTCAAGCGGCTGGATCTTTTTGTTCTTTATCCTGTGTTCGTAAAACCTGCCCTGTCGCAAAGCAAGAACACAACCTAATTCAGCCCATTGCCCAGCTTTCAATATATGTTCATGTTTGGTTACATCTGCATAACCCGGTGGGGTTCTTAAATGAAATTCGAGACTCTCAGGATCCGGGTGTTCGGCAACAAGTGCTTGGCAGCCGGAAAATCGGCGTATGGGCTTACGTTGAGTATTTACCATCCACAAAGTCAAACCCGGATTCTTGTATGAATAAGACATCTGCGTCGGGCTTTGAGTCCAGTGATAATTGTTAATCACATCGCTGGATGCGATTTTGATTCCCCAACTCAAATGCGGCGACACAATATCTTTGAGTGCATGAAATCGCAAAACCAGTTGAACACACTCGGAGTCTAATTTTTTATATTCGAAGGTAACCTTAATACCGGGCTGCTCATACTCATGCTCCCAGGATAAGACATTATTTTTAAAACTGGAAAAATCTGGTTGCACTGGCATCGCGCATTCAAAGCGTTCCCCGTTTGCCCAGACCACAATTCCGCATTGCTCACTTTCGGACGCAAGAAGCGTGCCATCATTGTCACGAATAGACAGGCGAAAGCGGTCCTGGACTTTTCCTCGTTCGTGCGCACCGTATTCGCTGTCAAATACAAACGTGCACTTTTCCAATTTTAATTCATACTTGGGCCACATCAAATTTTCTCCGACCAGGTGCAGCTTTCTCATACCTTACATCATTTTTGGCTAACCGCAAATATCGCGGTGTCGCCATAAACGTCGCCATAGCCGAGTTCAAACATAAGCTTGCCATCCTTAATATCGTACTTGTGACCACTTAAGCATTTCTCTACTTTGAAATTTGCCGGCAAATTCACCGCCTGTGGGCCGCCATTTAATCCGCCAACCGCCAAAATACCTCCGCCAATGATCAGTTCGTCATCGGTTTCCAGCCATGGTTTCATACCGGCTTCTATTGCCAGGTTTCTCACAAACTGTGCCGTAACAGCGCCGGGGAAACCTGCCCATACGACCGTATGGTCTTTTTCACGCCTGACGAGCATGCCGGGGATATCCGTCTCCACATACTTGGCCAGGATTTTATCATTTTTGCCCGGCACTGCGGAGGCATTGGGATAGTAGCTCATTTCAAGTGTCCATGATTCGAGCATACTGCCCGGCCTGATCCCTTTTAAAAGAGCATCATCGGCACCCAAGGCTATCAGCGGTTTGTTTTTTGTCCTTGGGTCTTCATGGATATCAAAACCGGTGATTTTCATAGGATTATTCGCATCACCCGGCGCAGCCAGTCCCGGTGTCTGCATATACGTCACCACCCGGCCGTTGTTATAGAACCTTTTATGAATTGCCTGTGCCTGTTCCAAATCCATCGTAAGCGGGTTTAGGAAGATCGCCACTTTCGGCACAATAATGTCGGGATTGAGCGCATCGTCCATGAGGTAGAACCTCACCGGCAAGCCTGTTCGTCCCCAGATCATGTTGAATGTCCATGTACCCATCGATTCGGTTGCGCTTTGCACCGCATTGGTCATATAGTATCGCCCCAAATGCTGGACGTAATTTGCCGCATTCTCATCGACGAACACGCCTACGTAATTTTCTCCGATAAATGGCCCTTTCTTGACACTATCGTAAAGTTTGACCGTGTCGTTTACCATCTGCATCGTCTCAGGATGCCAGAACCAGCCGCCCCACATATCAAATAAATGATATCCGCCGCCTCCCGCAAACGGCCTGACTACATGCGACGTTATATGTCTCTTATATTCTGCCTGAGACTTGGCGATCCATGGGAGGTCAAATTCTGTAACATTCCATGGCTCAATGCCGGATTTAAGGTTCCGCAGGTCAAGTTCATCCACTGTCAATTTGCCGTGGAACACTGCGCCCAAAAGTCCGCCGCGCGAAATAAAATCAATGTAAGGAGATTCCAATATACTCTTCAAATCCGTGTGTGAAAGAGGATAAGGAGCAGGCAGGGTCGGCCACCACTGGCCGCAAAGAAGTCTGCCGTTACTGCCGTCCTTGAGTCCCTTGCAGAACGCTATCTGCCGCTGGGTGTTGCTGACCGAAAGGAATACGTTGTAATCCGCACCCTGCGCATCCCTGCAGTTATAACTCATGATCGGGCTTTCGCCTTTTACGCCCATATATTCAATAGGCATGCTCTTGCTGCGAACGGAATAGGCAGGTATTTCAGCTGTATCGAACGTAACCGTAAAGCCCCAGGCTCTAGCCAATGCCTCATTTGTTTTATATTTGTCTTTGAGATATTGCTGGAAGTTATCGCGTGCACCCTTGCTGAAACAGGCGAATTGGTCTTCAGGAGTAACGAGCGAATTATCGGCTGAAAACAGCCATTGCCCGTCCACACCGCCGTTAATGTAAGCGCCTATGACAACTTTACCTTCCGGAACCGTCTCGAGCCATTGTCCAAGAGCCTTTAGAAATTCAGCGCCATCCTCGCGAAACTGCCTGGAATTATCGGAAGGCACCCAGCGTTCATTCGGGCCTGGTGCTCCCCCGCCATAGCGGGTTGTACGGCCCCATGATGCGACGGCTTTTTCGCCCTTGGCATTGGTGTATACGTCATTGGGATGCTCAACACCCCAGTCATTATAAACATCGACTATCAAATGCAGCATAACATAACTATGCGGCGCACGAGCTATAACATGGCGTATCGCTTCCCTTGCCGGTTCAAAATCGTATTTACCTTTGCCCAGCCAGACATTGCTTGACGCAGCAGGTGTATCCGTTTTGGGGCCTGCCTTTACAGATACAGCGGCAATTCTTAAGCCCGCATCATCAAAATCACCGAAACGCGATGATCCCGTTCCGGCAAATGCCGATAAATGAATCGCAGGCGCTATCCTTTCGCCATTGACGTAAAGTTCAACGCGCGGAGTGTCTGAATCCACTTTTCGTATTTCGGGTTTGGCCTTGGGGCATTTGGCGAGATAATCGTCGATTTCCTTAGGCGTAAGTTTCGCTGCATCAGGCTTGGGACGGATCCCATCGTCCTCGTACCGCACTTCAGGGATTCTTGCGCCGGTTCTAATGAGTGAGTCCCACTTGGGCCTGATCGCAGCCGGCTCAATAACGACCGATTTGACCACGCATCGCATCGCGTTCCCCGTAAACTTCAACGCCGGAATTATCCCAACTGCGTCAGCGGACGGCTCGAAATTCAGACCGACAGTATGAATATGGCCGGGCCCCATTTGTTGCGGCAGCGAAATACGCTGCAGTTCAACCCTGCCCAATTCATTGCCGCTCTTCCCTATTTGAATCGCAATAGGAGTTACCATCGCGCCGAATTCACGTTCTTTTATCGTGATTTCCCATTTCATTCTTATCTGTTTGTTGAACCCGCGTTTGATCTCAAGCATCTGGGAGCTTTTGGCGTATCGAGACCAGCGGCTTTCGTCGAATTCATTATACTTGCTTATGCCTGCAAGGTTTTCTGGACTTGTTGAACCCAGCCATGCAAATTCCACATTGTTGCCGTCAACCCCTAATTTCACACTGTTGCTTTCATATGGAAAAACCTGCCACAGTTTCGCATCCGTGCAATTAAACGACTCCCGCAAGGGTGATGGTTCGGGACCTATTACTTCTTCTGACACACCGGCAAAGACACATCCGTGAATCAAAAAAATACCAGAAAGCAGAAACGCAACGTGGAGCCTGGGGGTCGTCATACATGGGTTCCTTATGAAAAATAACCTGCGGACTAATATATATTATTACAGAGCAGATACTATCGCTCGTGTCTTGTAAACAAATATAAAATTGCGATCTTAGAGAATACTTATTTCCTGGCACCCATGAGCTTTTCCACCAGCGGCTCGATAGCCTCGGCTTCGATCTGATAGCCTTTGGAATTTGGATGGAGACCGTCAGGCATTATGTCTTTGGGCAGTGTGCCGTCTTTTTCGAGGAACTTATCGCCGAAATCCATATAGTAAATCCATTTGCCATCGGCTATGGTCGAGGCAAGCCTGCTAGCCTCGGCATTCTTTTCACGCTGCGGCGAAGGCTTATCGCCGCGAGGAAAAATACCAAGCAGGAGAATTTTCGTATTGGGCAAGTCCTTGCGCAATTTTTGGCATATCGCTACTATGCCCTCGCTGATTTCCTTTGCGGTGTTGTCGTTCCGGTTGGAGTTGTTAGTGCCGATCATCAGGACAGCCAGCTTCGGAGATATGCCAGTGATCTCACCATGATCGAGCCGCCAGAGCATATACTGCGTCCTGTCGCCGTCGATGCCCATATTAAGTGCGTTGCGTTTGTCGTAATATTGCCGCCAAACCTCAATGCCCCTGTCCCACCAGCCTTGCGTGATGGAATCGCCGATAAATATCATATCGATGTTGCCCTGCTTTACACGCTCGAGTATGGCCTGATGGCGACTTTCCCACCACTTGTCGGGCCCCGGCACGGGTGTCACAGCCGAATGTGCATTTGGATCAATTCTATACGCGTTGACTTTTTCGACCTTCTGCGCACAACCGCAAAATGCCAGGCAGCTCACACAGGTCGCGAACAACATCAATCTCATTTGCATCGATACAGCATGTACTGTCATGGCTCACCGATTCGGTCCGCTCATGGTTGCCCAGGCAGAAATCGTATCGCCCCATATGGAAAAATCATACCAACCGATAATTCCCGGTAAGCTTTTTTCACTGATAACATCCTGATACCCCATAGCTAGATGATTATCCGCAAAAAGTACGTTCTTTGTTTTTTTATGATGCAGCGCCCACATTTCAACGCATGCCGGATCGCCCACAGTATAATATAAGTCATCCATCAATAAGAATGTTTCTTTGGGATGTTTAAGATCCCTGACCCTCCAATACCTGCCATAGTCATCTACCGTTCCAAACATGTAGTGATTTATTCCATAGCTGTGTCCCCAGATAAATTTAGTTTTTTCTTTATCTCTCACGCTGGGGCACTTAAATACCTTCACCATTCTGTCGGGATACTTCAGCAGGTCCCTTGTTGACTTGCCCGAATAGGTAAATTTCGAAGCAGCACCGCTCCACCCCAGATATGGCGCCAGTTGCCCCTGCCAATAGTTGCTTCTATCCATATATGGGTTCCATGAAACTGCAGGAGCGCTGCCCTTAAAATCATCTTCATACATTATTAATGCCAGTCCCATATTCTTGAGATTGGAGGCACATACAACCCGTTTGGCTTGTTCCCTCGCACTTTGCAGCGATGGCATTAATATCGACAGCAGCAATGCGATTATTGATATCACAACCAGCAGTTCAACCAGCGTAAATCCCTTTGTTCTGCCGGCGGGAACCGTAATACAATCCACTTTTGATAAATTTAAGGTAGCCCAAGTTTTCTTAAGCATCTTATGCCTCCTTAAAACACTATAACTTTAATTGGAGACCTGATTAATACCAGGTCTCCAATTAAACAATCTAAAACTAGTTACGGCGTCTCTTGAGAACACTCATGAGTCCGCCAAGTCCAAGCAATGCAACTGTCACGGGTTCCGGTACTGCAACGATCTGGAAACCGCTGACCTGAGCCCAAGGCTGACCGGCTGCATAGGTATATATGTTTTCGCCTGTCCATGCGTTCTGGGCCGTAAGATACATCGAACTGCCGGTTACGTTTTTAAACACAATGTAATTACCTGTTGGGGTACTTCCTTGCAGGTTTGTCGTCGAAGACGATGATACCTGGGTAAATGTGTTACTGTTTGCGAAGGCATTCATTGCCTGTACACGGGCATACACGGAAGTTGCCCCTAATGTATATTTTGCGACATAAGCATTCGTCAGTTCCGATGAAAAATAAACCACAACATCATAGCTGGCATATGGGATGTTTATAACGTTGATTTCCACTTTCCCATTCTCGCCCGCTGCCGCCAGACCGCTATCCATCATACGTTCGTTATCATTGTCTGCGGCTCCGAAAGAACAGTTCCAAACCGGAGAAGCATACCAATCCATTTTCGCTCCAGTTAATTGGCCGCTGTTGTCAACCAGGTTGTATTGATTACCCCACGAACTTTGGTCGCTGTTCGTGTTAACCCAGTTGCTCTGCTGGTATTCTGGAGCTCCTGCGGTGCCGCTTACTGTCCAGCCGCTCTGGCTTGGGAACGTCACGGCCATTGAGCCGGCATTAGCTGCCGAAACCGACATCATCGAAACCACTACTAGTCCAATCAAACTCATCTTCATCATTTTCTCATCCTCCGATCCTAAAATTTTCAAATTAACCGCTGCTACAACACGTAGCAGTATGTTTCTAATCCGTAAAACTAAAGCCTGCATCTGAATATCTACTCTTCGTCGTCTCTTCCTCCTTTTTAAAAAAGTTTTACTTTATACTGTCGAACCTTCCAAAAGCCAGCTTCCCGCAATTATGGCAAGGTCAAAATAATCGATATTGCCGTCCTCATTGAGATCTCCCAATAAAGGTTCGTCATCAACATCACTGTTTTCGACGATCTCAATGATCTGGAAACCGCTTATAGATGCCCGAGGCGAGCCAGGCTGATAGGTATATATGGAATTGCCATACCAGCCCGCTGTCACTTGAATGTCCAATGTACTTCCGGTTACATTCTTAAAAACAATGTAGTTCCCTGCAGGAGTACTTCCCTGCAGATCTGCCGTCGAGGTCAGCGGGACCGCGACATAAGTGTCGTTGTTTCCAAAATAGCTCATAGCAGCAAGCTGGGCATACGCCGAAGTTGATCCTATTGTGTATTTTGAAACAAGCGGATACTCCAGTTGCGATGAAAAATAAACCACGACATCGTAGGAAGCATACCCAATGTCGATCACATGAACTTCTGTAACTCCCGAAACAGATGAAATACCGGAATCCATCATGCGTTCATGATCGTTCGTTGCGGCTCCGAAATACCAACTCCAAATCTCGGAGGCGTACAAATCCATTACCGCCCCGGTTGAGAGCCCATTGCAGTCAACCAGGCTGTAGGTATTGCCCCACGAACTTTGGTCGCTGCTGGTGTTGACCCTGTGTGCCTGCTCATATCCGGGGGCACCTGCGGTACCGCTTACTGTCCAGCCGCTCTTGCTGGGGAACGTCACGGCCATCATACCGGCCGCACCCGCATCAGCCGCCCAAATCGGCACTGCCAGAACAGCAGCAAAAATATAGATCGAACACTTTTTCATCTAAACTCAGCTTCCGTTGTCTCGATGATTTCAATTACTCCGTTCTTGATCAAAATTCCTGCATCCAGTCCAAGGCCATCTTTGCGAAATCCTGCAGGTTTATGATTAGGTCATCATTAAGATCGACTGGCTCGTG
>MHYB01000115.1:0-4694 GCA_001824635.1 Planctomycetes bacterium GWF2_50_10 | reverse complement strand
ACTCTGTACCAGTCGAATGAGAGAGCCCGTCAACATTGTCTTACTGCCATAACTTTCGTAGTAAGCACCATCAGCACACTGATTATCGGCCATGGAAAACCAGTCATCGCTGAAGATGTCGGCATATTCATAAATATCCATCTGACTCGTCAAATTCATTCCGCTGGCACTATTTCTCCAGTCGCTATAGATCGGTGTTGCTATTTCAATTCTGATCGTGCCGTCGTTGACAGTATAAGCTGCCTGTACGCCCGATGTTGTGCCGCTGCTTTGATTTACAATACTTGCTGGCACGCCGCCGCCCCACAGGCTGAACTCTAACTGCGTAGCCTGTATGCCGCCGCTGGGCAGAGCATTGACATCAGATAAATTGCCCATTAAGCCGCCGACTTCAAGAACGAGAAGTTCCGTTTCGGTTGATTCAATGCCTATGTAAAGTTTATTAGCAGCATCATTCCAGGCATATCTTGCCTTGGTTGTGCCTTCATTGCCGCCCTCATACCACTTGCCGAATTGTGCCCATTCGCTTGCGGATGTCCATTCCGAAAAAGTGCCGTCAACTTCGATTGCCGGAATCTGGGGGGCATAGATTAGCTCGTTATTAGCACATTTAGTTCTGGGGTCTGAAAAATCATCTGCCACTTGCAGCCAATTATCAGCTATGACTTTTACATCTCCAAAGTCCACGGCACAATCGATATTTAAATCGGTTTCCGGCCTGCCGTTGCAGGTGCTTATGATCTGGAAACCGCTGATAGATGCCCGAGGTGCGCCGGGCAGATAGTTGTATATCGAGTTGCCAAACCAACCCGCTTGAGCCTTGATCCTCAATGTGGGCCCGGTTACATGCTCAAAAATAATGTAATTACCAGCCGGGGTATTTTCCTGCAAATCTGCCGTCGAGGTCAGCGGGACCTGAACATAGGTTTCGTCGTCTCCAAAAAGCGTCATTGCCGGAACCTTGGCGTACACAGAAGTTGACCCGATCGTGTACTTTGAGACAAAAGGAAACTCCATTTTCGATGAAAAATAAACAATGACGTCGTAAGAGCCATACGGGATGTCCACTACATTAATATCTACAGTTCCAGCACCAGATGCTATACCGCAGTCCATCATGCGTTCATCGTCAGCCGTTGCGATATCGAAATACCAGCTCGTAATCTCCGACGCATAAAAATCCATTACCGCTCCGGTTGAGTTTCCGTTGTTGTCAACCAGACTATAGGTATTGCTCCATGAACTTCGGTCACTGCGTGTGTTAACCCAGTGTGCCTGCGCGTATCCGGGAGCACCTGCTGTCCCGCTTACTGTCCAGCCGCTCTGGCTTGGGAACGCCACGGCCATAGCTTCCTCGTATTTCGGGGCAACTGGCCCGGCATCTATGATTTGGAAACCGCTGATCTGTGCCCAAGGCTGGCCGGGTCCATAGTTATATATGTTTTCGCCTGTCCACGCGTTTTGAGCTGTAAGATATAGCGTACTGCCGGTTACACCTTCAAACACAACGTAATTACCTGCCGGGGTACTTCCTTGCAGGTTTGTCGTCGAAGACGATGGAACCTGTGTAAAGGTATTATTGTTTCCAAAAAGGTTCATTGCCGGAATCTGGGCATACACAGAAGTTACCCCTATAGTGTATTTTGCAACATGAGCATTCGGCAATTCCGAAGAAAAATACACTACGACATCGTAGCTTTTATACGGAATGTCTTTAACATGAATTTCCACTTTACCGCTGCTAATGGTTGCCGCGATGCCGCAATCCATCATCCGTTCATTATCGTTGTCTACGGCACCGAAAGTACAGCTGTATACAGGAGAAGCATACCAGTCCATTGACGCTCCGGTAGACAGGCCATAGCTGTCGACCAGGCTGTAGTTAGCGCCCCACGAACTTTGGTTGCTGTTTGTATTGACCCAGTGGTTCTGCTCATATCCGGGAGCTCCTGCCGTGCCGCTTACCGTCCAGCCGCTCTGGCTCGGAAACGTCACTGCCATCATGCCGGATGTACTCGCATCAATAGCAGGCGTGAACATGGCCAATAGCACAACAAAAAAGCTAACCAGAACCATTTTGTTCCTCAACATTTTTGCATCCTCCTAGTTTTTGATTCCAAACTATCCACTGCCACACATATAGCAGCAATTTTTCTTTCTAAACTCACTTCGTACTCTTTTCGTTCTCATTCTGGGTATAGGGAACAGCCGACCCGCGAATCACAAGCTTTGAAGGAACAAAATATTTCGAAAATCCAGATACTGACGAATCATTATTCCCTGCAGAAAGAAACTCAAAGGCTTTCATAGCCGCACCGGGCCTATTAAGATCAACCGAAGTCCACGTCGGAGTAAATAACTTTGTAAAACGAGAATTGTCGAGCGTTATCAATGAGACGGTCTGGGGAATTCGAACACCATGCTGCAATAAATAAGGTACCACTATCAAGGCGATCTGATCCGAAGCTATGAAAATAGCCGATACGGAATTTACAGCCTCTAATACTTTCTCTGCCGCACCGACAAACATCTGTCTAAAAACTGAAGAATTGGTGGCGTCTGAAACAAAAATCTCCTGTATTTTACCTTCTGGAAACGCCCTTTTATGCGCATAACAAAAACCCGCATGTCGCAGGTAGGATCCCTTTGCAACAGCGGGGTTCTGGCCGATATATAAAACTTTTTGATGCCCCAAACTGACAAGATGTTCCCCTACCGATGCACCTGCTTCGAAAAGATCAATGCAAACTTCATTATATTTGCCTGTTTTTGAACCCAACGGACCCAAAACAACTGCAGGAACACCCATTTGCTGCACACTGTCGAGAAGGCCGAGAAAATGCTGGCTCACGACCATCAGCGCGATGCTGTCTTTACACTCTCCGATTTTGTGTAAAACTGCCTGTTCGCCCTCATTAATTATAAAGCTTAAGACTTTTAAACCCCATTGTGCTTTTCGGCATGCATCCTGCACTCCCTGCAGGACCTCGCTTAGTACAAAGTTGTCTAAATAATGCCCCTCAAAATCATCTCTTTCAAATGAGTCTATTACACAGATTGTTTTATTTTCTCGGACCGGACGAAGTATCGTCGTTTCGGTAACAAGTCCGCCATTATCGACAACGTAAACCCCCGAACCGTGCCGAACAACTACATCACCGCTTTGCTCAAGCTGCACCACTGCTTTTCGCACAGTTGCTACAGAAACGTTAAATTTACTGGAAAGCTCTCGTAAAGCCGGCAATTTGCCGTCAAGCGAAAATTTGCCCTCGCGAAGAAATGTGATCATCTGACGTTTGATGTCGGAGGACTTGCACTTGCTTTCTCTTGGTTCTGTCTTAAGCATGCCATAAATATAGCACACTTCTTTGTGTCCGCAAACACTATTTTTGATTTTCCAGAACATTGTTACACACATATATTCCAAACACCAAAATCGTCCGCATCGTAAGTCTTGTATTTTCAAACTTTTATGTACTTTAACAATACACGAAACACAAAACAAACACGCATTACCTTTTTTAGCACTCTTGTTTTAGGACGTTAACACACTTCGCTCCAGAATTTTATTTTTGATTAGATATTTTGAATCACATGTGATAAAACGATTATTAATTAAAAAATGCATTATGACATTCTAAGTTGTTATTCAGAAAGCTCTATATGTCCGCAAGCAAGGATTCTAATATAGGTGTGATCGGGGCCGGCCTAAGGTCCTACCTGATGAAATATGCTCATAAACTTGGCCAGGGGTGGCGAGTGTCAGCCTGTGCCGATGTGCGCAACGAGGCACTCGACGCATTTCAGACAAAATTCGGCAAGGATGTTACCGTTACCAACGATTACAGAGAAATTCTAGCTGATCCTGAAATCAAGGCTGTTTTCATTTTATCACCTGATTACTGCCACGAAGAGCATGCTGTTGCCGCATTGAATGCGGGCAAACATGTCTATCTGGAAAAACCCATGGCGATCACCATTGATGGGTGCGACAGGATTCTTAAAGCTGCCTACAAAAATAATGCAAAAATATACATCGGCCATAATATGCGGCATATGTCCTTTGTGCTTAAAATGAGGGAACTGATCGGCCAGGGCGTGATCGGAAAAGTGAAAACTGCCTGGTGCAGACATTTTATTTCATACGGCGGAGACGCTTACTTCAAAGATTGGCATGCCGAGCGTGCCAAATCAACAGGATTGCTCCTTCAAAAAGCTGCGCATGATATAGACGTGATGCACTGGTTTTGCCGCGGGTATACCAGGCAGGTAGTCGGTTTTGGCGATTTGACCTTGTACGATCAAATCAGTGATAGACACAGCCCTTCCGAACCCGGCGATGCGTCATGGAGCGCGGAAAACTGGCCTCCGTTGTCGTTGAAACAGCTCAATCCTGTGATTGATGTCGAAGACATCAGCCTCATGCTGATGCGATTTGATAATGGCGTACTGGGTTCATATCAGCAATGCCACTTTGCTCCCGATGCATGGCGTAATTACTGTGTCATCGGCACGCATGGCCGGATCGAAAATTTCGGCGACGAACCCGGAAAGTGCGTCATAAAGCTGTGGAACAGACGCAGCGGTTACAATCCAGATGGTGATGAGCAGTTTGTAATTTCGGAAGAAGATGGCGGCCACGGCGGCGCCGATCCTAAGATAGTTGCCGAGTTTTTGAATTATATTGAAAATGG
>MHYB01000114.1:15241-15406 GCA_001824635.1 Planctomycetes bacterium GWF2_50_10 | reverse complement strand
ACATCTGCTTTTTTAATAATGGTTTCAATATCTGTTTGATTAGAAATTTCTCTATCGCTTCGTCGCATAATTTCTTATAAAGTATATCGGGGATTTTTCGGATACGAAATGTAATTTTTCAATTATTTATTTTTTTCTTTTGCTTTGAACAAGATCGCTGTTAAC
>MHYB01000114.1:11697-15146 GCA_001824635.1 Planctomycetes bacterium GWF2_50_10 | reverse complement strand
CAGATCTGCTCCTCCTCGACGAACCCACCAACCATCTCGACCTCCAGGCAAGCGAATGGCTTGAAAAATACCTCGCGTCTTATGAAGGCGCCGCCCTGATCGTCAGCCACGACCGCTACCTCCTCGACAAGGTCACCGAGAAAATTGCCGAGATGGATCGCAAAACCATCCGGGTATGGGCTGGCAACTACACCACATACATCGAAGAAAAAAAGAAAAAAGAGCTTGAGTATGAACGCGAATACCAGGCCCGCGTCGAAATGGTAAACAACACTCGCGACTTCATCGCACGCAACAAGGACCGCGAAGGCACGCGCAAAGTCGCAAGGGGCAGAAAAACCAGACTCGAGGCGATGCTCAAAAATAATCCCGATTACCTCGAAAAACCCCAGCACCTCCAAACCGTAAAATTCTCATTCGCCAAACCGCAAAAACAAAGCGATATTGTCATCCGCTCCGAAAACGTGTCAAAACGGTACGGCGACCTGGTGCTCTTTGAAGACCTGACATTCGACGTCAACCGAGACATGCGTCTTGGCATCACAGGCCCAAACGGCACCGGCAAAAGCACGCTCCTCAAAATGGCACTTGGACAGATCGCCCCTACATCTGGCCGCATAAAAATGGGCAAGCATCTCAGGATCGGATACCTCGACCAGCATGGCCTTGGCCTCGACCCGTTAAAAACCGTGCTTGAAGAAGCCCAAACTGCCGCACCGCTTTTAAGCAACGAGCAGCTTCGGGGCAAACTAGGCTCGCTCCTTTTTCGCGGAGACGATGTCTTCAAAAAAGTCGGCGATCTAAGCGGCGGACAAAGCAACCGGCTCATAATCGCAAAACTTGTGCTCTCCGGGCCTGATGTGCTCGTATTGGACGAACCGACCAATCATCTTGATATCACCACGCGCGAAATGCTTGAAGGTGCCCTTGCCGATTTTGAAGGTGCCGTAGTCGTAGTAAGTCATGACAGGTATTTCCTCGACCAGGTGGTTGATACGTTACTTGTAGTCGGGGCCGACGAATTCGGCAAAAAGAATATGGGCCAGTTTGAATTCATAACCGGCGCCTACACCGAATACGCCGCTGCCATAGAACAGCGTCTTTCCAAAAAACAGTCTCAGTCTCAGGAAGGCCCAAAGCCCAAACGCCCCAAACGTGATGACGCTTCAAAAAAAGCTACCCCCAAAGAGCTTGTAAAATTTGCCATGTGGAGCGCCGACAAAGTCGAAATGACGATCATGGAGCTTGAAGAAGAGATAAGCTCGATGCACCACCGCTTCGGCGAAGAGGATACCTATAAAAATCCAACCAAACTATCCCAGCTCCAGCACGATTTCGACACCAAACGCGCCGAACTAGACCTCCTCTACCGCGCCTACGAATTCAAACTCACCCCCTGATTATTCTCTTAAACTCATTAACAAATCCGCGTAATCCGTGATTAACTTCTTCGCCGTTATTTTGAATTTCATTTTTTGAATTTTGAATTTGTTCGAGATTTGGTATTTGTCATTTGTAATTTGCTTCGAGTTTCGTGCTTCGAGCTTCGGATTTGCCGTTCCCCTGCCTCTGCCGCACCTGCTCCACAAACGCCTCAAGCCTCGTCGTAAGCGTCGGATCGCTTTGCCCGTCAAAGCTCAAATTCAATATCGGCATATTGCCGCAATCCGCGCTTATGCGTAGCGTCTGCGTGCTCACAATGGTAGAAGGCATACATGTAAACGGCATAACGTTTATCACGCCGCCGATTCCTTTATGGTGATATTCAACCATCTTGCCGATGCTCAAAATCGCCTCACCCTCAAACGATTCATGTATATAAGGCTTTGCAAGCTCAATAACATGCTCGATGGGTTCTTCCGCCAACGGCCCGAACTTCGCCTCCAGCGGCTTTGCAAGAGCCTTTTCAAATCTGTGCTGGAAAAAATTCTCCACCAAATTCACCAGCCCCGTCCGCACTCGTCCTTGCCGTCGCGCCATTCGTCCTCGACAGAAGTTTGTATAATAGATCCATTCCGCAAGTGATGCCAGTTCGCAATGTGCGCCGAGTTTCTCAAGCTGCTCGATAACATGCTGATTGGCAAACGTATGACTTCTCACATATATCTCGCCCACGATCCCTATCCGCGGCCTGGAGTTATTCCTGTCCGCAGCAACCGTCCAAAGCATCTCGGCTATTTCCTCCATCACCTCAACCAGCTGCTTAAGACTGGCTTTGCGTTCCACTGCTTCGAGCCATTTTTTTAGTGCCTGCTCGTAACGCGCCTGCGCATGGTGCCGCTCAAGCGCCACCGGGCGTATTTGCAGCAGTATTTTACCAAGTAGATCAATCCCCACCGTTGCGATCCATGCATGTTTCGTAAAGCCCGACATCACCTTATCACTGCTTAGCTTGTTGAGTTCGTCATAAAAATTCACATCCTGGTTCGGCGCTATCACCGGCACATTCTCATAACCCGCCTGCTTGAGTATAAGTCTGTCCAGGCAGCTATACATCCCAAACCTGCATGGCCCGATCGAACCCGGCATAAAGAACGCCGTCTCTTCAGGCCTGGCGCCCTTATCCAGAACCTTGAGCATATCACCCGCCGTAATAGCGCACGGCAGACATTCCTTGCCCGTCGTAAATTTGCGCCCCCGCGCAAGCGCATCCTCATCCGCCATCGGCATCACCCTTGCGTCATGACCATAAGCCTTGAACGCGGATGCCAGCCCATGTGCGCAATCGCCCATATATGGCAAATAAATCGTGCGCTTATTTTTCGATGTTGCCCAGGACTGAACATCCCTGCCTTTGCATTTCTGGCAATTTGAAGGCTTGTAATTTTTCAAACTCTCAAAAAACGCCTCAAGCCTGGTGATCACTCCCGCGTCAGCACTATGTTCATCCAACTCCAAAGCCAAACTGGGCTTAGCCCCCATTATTTCCTTGAAGAACGTCATGATAAACGAATCCGGCCCGCAGCTGAAATTTGAAAGGCATATCGCGTAAAGCCTCGGATCACTTGCGATAAGCTGCGCCGTGCGAAGAATATGCTGTCCGTATTTCCAGTACATCTGCCCGTGAACATCGGATGATGAAGTATCCACATCTCCAAGTTCCAGCATATCCAGCGGCATAACCTTTATCCCCGCCTTGGCGAGCTTCTTGGGGAGTTCCAGATTCACTCCCGCATCGCAGCCATTATACGGCCTCGATATAAGAATAAACAATTTCTCATCCGGCCCCAGTCCAGCCAGTATCTCCTTACCTTTTTCTTTGCAGCTTAGCTCAAACTGCTTTTGTGCCTCGATTGCTTTATCCAGCCCTCGCGCACATGCCGCTTTTGAAAGCTTCAGTTCATCCGCCATCTGTGCGAAACATTTTTTAAGCACGCTTAAGCCGTCCGCAAATCGTATCACCGGCGACAAAAATTTAGAATCTCCCGCCTTGCCGTCAAAAGCCGTCC
>MHYB01000114.1:9682-11637 GCA_001824635.1 Planctomycetes bacterium GWF2_50_10 | reverse complement strand
AAGTTGCCGGCAGCGATATTATCGACGGCACAAAAATGTAATCCACATTTTTATCTATCAGCGAACTCACATGCCCATGCGCAACCTTCACCGGGAAACACGTCTGCGCCGCCACTTTCTCCACCCCGTCCCGAATAACACCCTTGGTCGTCTGTCCCGATGTTACCACATTAAAGCCAAGCTCCTTAAAGAACGTCCCGAACAACGGCAGATATTGCCACATCCCCAGCGCAAGTGGAATCCCTATCGTCGCCGCGCCCTGTTTCGTTTCACTGCTCTTGTCAAGCCCGCCGAATTTTAAAAGCATTTCTTTTCTATAATCAAACGCATCTTTACCCGCCGGCGCGAGTTTTTCTTTCTTTAGATTATACCGGTCGCATCGACTCCCGTAATACAACGGCTCGGAACCTTCCAGCTGCACCTTCTTTATCTCGCAGTCGTTCGAACAGTGCTCGCATGTAAACGCCTCAACCGTATAGTTGGCGTGTGCAAGATTTTCAAACCCTTTAAAACTGCTTTGCCCCTTGCCCAGCCCGCGCACATGCTCCATCGCGATAAACGCAGCCCCAAGCGCTCCCGTAACTTCATGATGATCGGGAACCATAATTGGTCTGCCCGTAACCATCTCAAACGCCGCCCATACTGCCTTGTTAAACGCCGTGCCGCCCTGGAAACAAATATTCGAACCGATCCGCCGCCGCCCGACCACTCGATTGAGATAATTGGTAACGATAGAATAACTCAACCCCGCCACAAGATCAGCCGTCTTAGCCCCTTGCTGCTGAAAATTGAGCAAATCGGATTCCATGAACACCGTGCACCGCTCGCCAAGCTTGGCAGGCGATTTGCTCTCGAATGCAAGCTCCGAAAATTCACCTTTGATATTTATCCCCAGCCTCTGCGCCTGCTCTTCAAGGAACGATCCCGTCCCCGCTGCGCATGCGTGGTTCATTTCAAAGTCAACCACCACGCCGTTTTCAAGCGCAATGTATTTGCTGTCCTGACCGCCTATCTCGAATATCGTATCCACATCCGGATTAACTATCGCAGCTCCCGCAGCCTGTGCCGTGATTTCATTTATAACAATATCAGCCCCAAGGAAATCACCCGTAAGATACCGCCCCGAACCCGTCGTAGCCGCACCAAGTATCTTCACCTTGCCCGCCACCACAGGCGCAACAATGTCCAGCCCCCGCCCCACAGCCTCCAGCGGCCGACCCGCCGTCATTACATAAGCCTTGGCAAGCACTCGCTTCTCGCTGTCCATCACAACGACATTCGTACTTATCGAACCGACATCAACTCCCAAATAAGCCTCAACCATTTCACCGCTGGCAAGCTCATCTCCAAAAACAGGGCTCGCCGGCTCAGGCAATGAAGGCTTGGCCAGCGCCTTGCGGTTACCGTTTCCCTGCTCATGTTTATGTGATTCACCCAGCAGCGCCAAAAACTCCGCCACATTGGTTTTAGACTTTGCACTTATCCGCTCCCTGCCCAGTACCACCGCCCCGATAGCGCCGGTAAAGAAATGCATCTTAGGAACAATAAGCTCGCCCCTCTGCAATTCAAGCACATCCTCAATAGCTCGTCGCACCCCCGGATTCGCCCCCACACCGCCCGTGAAGATCACAGGCCGCACGAACTGCCTCCCTGACCCAAGATTACTTTTAAGATTTCTCGCAAGCCCCATGCACAATCCAGCCAGTATATCGCCTACCGGCGTCGCCAGCTGCTGGAGGTGTATCATGTCGCTCTTGGCAAACACCGAACACCGCCCCGCAACCCGAGGCGGATTCGCGCACGCCACTGCCAGCGATCCGAATTCCTCTTCGATATTTATTCCAAGCCTCTGTGCCTGCTGATCGAGGAACGAACCAGTCCCCGCCGCGCACACAGTATTTAGCGCAAAATCTTTTATTACCTTCCGCCCCTCATGCGATTCAAGAAATATCAGC
>MHYB01000114.1:937-9558 GCA_001824635.1 Planctomycetes bacterium GWF2_50_10 | reverse complement strand
CGCCGATCCCGTAAAACAGCAAAACCCTATCGTTTCCGCATCAAATTCCAGCAGCATATCCGCAAGCTGCCCCCGCACTATCTCCACCGGCCGGCCCATCGTCCTCCGGTAATCTTTATAGATCACCTCCCGAGCCGAATTGAGCAGCACCAGGTCCGAACTTGTCGACCCCACATCTATGCCCAGATCCAACTGCCCCGCCCCAAACCCTGGCCTGCCCAAATCCGTATCCGATGTCTTATTTATCGAAACCCGCCTCGAAGTTAAGTCCATTGTCATACCCCATTAGTGCCTAAATTCCTAAACTAACAATGTAAAAACCCGCCCCAGATTATAGCCAATTGATATCCCGACTGCAAGACACTAAATTTATGCTACTTACCAGGCGTCCTGAGCAATATCAGCAGCATGAAAACTATGACCATCATAGCAAGCCCAAGCGGAACCCCCAATGCCGCCCATTCCTTGCTCTTGATCTTAAGCTTATTCGCGCAGATTATGTTGGGAATATTGCCGGGAATCAGGATTCCTCCGCTGATGAGCAGACCCAGCAGCAAATTCCGTATCGCATCCTCTGATAACGTCGTCGAGATCTCCGCAGCCGTAAGCGTAGCGTTATCCAGCGCAGCGGAAACAATATTGATCCAGTACAGCACATCAGGCGGCACATTGGAAATGTATTCGTCCACTATCGGGGATATGCCCGTGCCAAGCAGCAGCAGACCCATCACGAATATATACACCCGCAAAGCCCGCATAAACACGTCCCGCAGCGAATCATGCTGATGCGCAACTATCGTATGATCTACATGCTTAGGCGAGACCATGATAGCCGCCAGTACGCCCATTGCCGCCACCGCCGGAATCACCCATATACCCAAAAGTTTGAACAGAAACAAAAACCCGGCGTGGTAAGGTTCTCCTGCGAGTTTTGAAACTGCTATGGTCGACAACGGCTCGCCCAAAGGCGTAAGCACCGCCCCAAGGCCGATAGCAAAGCATCCGATTACCACGATGCGGATCTTTATATCTCGACTAAGTTTAAACGAACTCGTGATCTCCGCCAGTATCAGCGCCGCGATCACCGCGGTTATCACGCTCGAAAGCAGCCCCAGCCCGGTGATCAGGAATACTAAAACTACCCTCATCCCCAGCTTATCAACCATTGCATGCGTCATAGCCGTGATCTTCGAACACGTCGCCTTGAACAGCAAGCCCGCAGCTAGTACAGCTGCCGTTATCGCAAGCGGCTCCTCAAGCGTAGTAAGTACCAGGTGCCAGCTCCAAAGACCCGCGACACTTACCGAAACCACACCCATAACGAACAGAAACCCCTCAAGCTCCTCTTCTATGCGTTTTGAAAACAAAGGCAAAAGAAGTACAATGCCCATTATCGCTGCAAGCACGCCGACTATGTGAATATGTTCCATAATTGTTTTTTAAATCTAAACCTTGTTTTTTACCAGATGCCGGTTTATCCTTTTAAGCAGGTACAAAGCTGCCGCGGTTACGATGCCGGATATAACAAAACCGACCAGCGGCTTTAGATCGCGTCGTGCACCGGGAATAGCGGGGAGAAATTTATCGCAAAGAATCGCTGCGCCGATAAATACACCCATAGGTATAAGGAAGATAATAATGACCTTAAACGCCGCCGCAGGCCCACTCGGTTCTGATGAGTCCTGCCCGGTTTGGGAAAATTCTTTTGAATAGTCTTTTTTGTCCATAAGAGTTAGAAAAATATACGCATAGTCACTGTACGTCAAACTTTATTTGCGTTTACTTGAATTAAGAAAGGGAATGCCATGTATAAAATATCGCTCATTTGTGGCCTTTGTCTGGCCATCCTGTCTGGCGGATGTGAAACCAATCCAATAACAGGCGAGCAGCAGTTTGTCGGCTTCAGTGCGCTTGGACTTGCTCCAGGGACAGAAGAACAAAAGAAAATAGGCAGCGAATACGCCCCAGAGATCCGCAAACAGCTTGGCGGCCCCATTCAGGATCAGCAGCTCCAAAGCTATATCAGCCAGGTCGGCCAGAAAATCGCCACCGCTACCGGCTCAAAGGATTTCGAGTTTAAATTTGAAGCCCTCAATGACCCAATGGTAAACGCCTTTGCATTACCCGGTGGCTACGTCTTTATTACTAAAGGCATGCTCAAACAGCTCAAAAACGAGGCCCAGCTTGCCGCTATCCTCGCACACGAAAGCGCCCATGTAACCCAGCAGCACTCCGCAAAGCAAATGGGTAACCAGATCGGTATGGGCCTGATCCTCTCAACCGTTTCCGTCGCTGCCGGTGAAAAAGGCCAGATGGTCACGCAAGTAGCACAGATAGGCTCACAGCTTATAACGCTCAAATACAGCCGCACCGACGAAACAGAGGCCGATTCGGTCGGTCTTGATTTCATGGTCAAAGCGGGTTACTCACCAAAAGGCATGCTCCAGGTAATGCAGATACTGGAAAGCGAAGGCGGTTCAGGCGGCATAAGTTTTCTCTCCACGCACCCCAGCCCCGAAAACAGGCTCCAGGACATACAGAAGTGGATCAACCAGCGCTACCCCCTCGTAGCCGCAAAAGACCTCGGCCCCGCCCCGTACCAGACAAACGTACTTTCCAGACTAAAGTAACCAGCCCACGATGGCAATTGTGGGTTTAGAGCATTTCAAGGTAAACGCTCTGATTATGCTGTAGTACTTCGATGCATAAAAACCAGCCCACGATGGTAATCGTGGGTCTAGAACTTTATTCCGCCACAACCGACTTGTGTCTAACGTTTCTTTACATTTAAACATCCGCCCGGCCCAGTGCACAAGAAGAGACGTGTCATACCCGCGCAGGCGGGTATCCAGAAATAAGAAGCGTCGCGCAGCGACTCCGCAGTTGTATTTGTTTTGAATTTTTCCTTTTGCTATTTGAATTTGTTTCGGATTTCGGATTTAGTGCTTCGGGTTTGGTGCGGCCACCGGCCGCGCCGTGTTTAATTCTTCAAACAAAAAAGGCCTGCCCATCAGGACAAGCCTTTTGATTTCAGTGGGCAACCTCCACCTATGCCGTAAGAAAGAATTTGAAAAGAACCTAATTATTAAGTGGGCAGTCGTTGCTGGCGTCCAGAGATCCCGACAAGCGGGCATGTCCGATCCGTACAGACCTGACTTCCCAAAACTAGGCTATGGTTCTTTCAAATATGCTCTTTCTCAACGCACATTGCAGGGGCAAGCCCGCTAATATCTTATACCAAATCTAATATAGAAATGCAAGCGTAGAAGGTTCATAATGAAATTAAAAACATAATTATAAAAACGATTCACGCCTTTATAAATATCCTGTGGCGATAAAGGAAACCGCAAATAAACCACATTATCGCGGTATAAGTAAGTGCCTCGATTATCGGCCCAAACGCCCCTGCATGCGAAATAACACCGCCAGCAAAAAATTCGGTTGTCCTGCTCCAGTCCACAATTCCTGATACGCTCAAAAAGTAGATAAAAACCGCGTTTGAACCCATCACCACGAAGAACTTGCACCACTTCTGATATTTCTTCACATCTATGATATAGTAGAAGACTGACAATAGTACGATTCCGCATCCTGCCATGAAAACTACGAATGAGCCTGTCCACAAACTGAAAACTCTCGGATAGACCAGCCCCCATGCGAGCCCCGCACCCACGCATATCGCTCCTGCCGCAGCAAGCCGTCGCAATTTCGCCATCTCATCCCGCGGCTCCATCAGCCAGTACCCAGCCAGTGTGCCCGCAAGCACAGAGGGGATCGACATTATCCATATCGCCGCTTGTGACAGAGTCGGCACGATTTTCGCCACACCTTCCATGAGATAAACATGACCGTCCAGCGCTGGTATCGGTATAAGCATCATCGCCGGCCATGATACCGCAAGGATCGCTCCGCAAACTATCGCCTGTAATTTAGGCCCTGTATAGAGTATGAGCATTGCCGCAACGAAATAGCCAAATCCTATCCGCGAAAGTACGCTCACAAATTTTACGTTGCCCTGTAAAAGTCCCTTTGTCATCATGCCTAAAACCACAAGTACCGCTGTGCGTTTGAGTATATGCATGATTATAGCGGTTTGTGAAAGTCCTTTTGCCTTGAGCCTGTCGATAGAAATCGGTATCACAAGCCCGACAATGAACAAAAAAAGCGGGAATATGAAATCGTAAAATCTTGGCCCCGCCCATGTCGTGTGTTGAAACTGCAAAGCAAGCCAGCGCGTAAACTGGTTATGGAATACCTGGTCGAAACTTAGCATCAGCTCAGCCCCGCCAATGAGCCAGAACATGTCAAATCCCCTCAGTGCGTCTATTGAGAGTATGCGCTGCTGAGACTTTGAAACGTCACGGCTTGAGCCAACTTGCTGGGCATTAAGTGTACATGTCATTTGTACCTGTTATATTCCTTCTACGAAAGCTTTGCAGCGATGATCTCTTTTGTCTTCGCGATTACATCATCAACGCCCTTGGGATCCTTGCCTCCCGCCTGTGCCATCTGGGGCCTGCCGCCGCCGCCGCCGCCCACAAGCGGGGCAACTTCCTTAATTATATCGCCTGCCTTGATGCCTTTTGCGACAAGGTCATCCGTTACGCCGCAAAGCAATGTCACATTAGCCTCATCCGCCATTGCAAGCAGCACCGCCGAAGACGGCGCCTTCTTCTTGAGCATATCCACAGCGGCCCTGGCCTGTTCTATATCCACCATGGCTATACGCCCGACGATCACTTTTGATGCTCCAAAACTTGGGGCATTATCAAGAAGCTCCTTCGCCGTAGCCATCACATCCGCGCCGCCCGACTTTGCCGCTGATTTAAGCTCTTTGACAAGCTTCTTGTTTTCCGCCATTATCTTCTCGACCCGTTCGTAAACCTGTTCCGGCCCAGCCTTAAGCAGATCGACAAGACTATCGACTACCCCCGCCCGCTTTTCCAGGTATCCAACCAGCGCCTCGCCTGTCATAGCCGTTATTCTCCGCACGCCTGCCGAAACCGATTCCTGCGAAATTATCTTAAAGCCCCCAATTTCACCTGTGGAACTTACATGCGTCCCGCCGCAGAATTCTCGCGAGAATGCCTGGTGCATTTCTTGAGTCGATTGCGCGCCTATCGCGACTACCCGCACCTCTTCGCCATACTTCTCGCCGAACAGCGCCATCGCCCCAAGTTTCTTAGCCTCATCGATCCCCATCACAGGACAGCTTATCGGCTCATCCGCCGCAACCTTGCCCCGCACCAGCGCCGTCACCTTTTCAAGCTCATCCGCCGTCAGTGCCTTTGGCCATGTAAAATCAAACCGCAGATACTCCGGTCCCACCAGTGAACCCTGCTGCCGAACTGAACCGCCCAGCACCTGCTGAAGCGCCCACTGCAAAATATGCGTCGCCGTATGATTCCGCTTGCTTGCGTGCCGGTTTTTATCAACGTATGCGTTTACTTGTTCGCCAACCTTTATAGTACCGCAATCCATCTTTCCGCGATGCACGACGCAGTTGGCGATTTTTTCAGTTGTCTCAACCACAAACTTGCCCGTGGCTGTTTCGATAATTCCGCAATCACCAACCTGCCCGCCGCCTTCGGCATAAAAACAAGTACGGTCCAGCACTATCGCCGCGGATTCTTCCGTCGAAGCTATCGACCCCGATGTCGTATAACCCGCCGCCGTTATAAGTCCAACCACATTCGCCTCGCAGCGATCAGCCGTGTATTTAAGCGAGTCGTCCGTAGCCGGCAATTCCACACCCACCAGCGATGCCATTGAAGAACCCTTCTGTGCCGCCCGTGCCCTTGCCCTCTGCTGACCCATCAGTTCATCGAATTTCGCCGTATCTACCCCAAGTTCCTGCTCGCGTGCCATCAATTGCGTCAAATCCAGCGGAAATCCGTAAGTATCGTATAACTGAAATGCGTCCTCGCCCGATACCGTCCCGCTTGCCTTCGCCTTAGCCGCAGCCTGTGCGAAAATATCGATACCTCTATCCAGCGTACGATTAAACGAAGCCTCTTCCGCCTGTATCACAGTTGCAACGAACTCTGCCCGCGCCTTAAGTTCCGGATATGCACTACCCATCTCACCCGCCAGGACAGGCACCAGCTTGTACATGAACGGCTCGCGCAACTCAAGCTGCCTGCCAAATCTAGCAGCCCGCCTCAATACGCGCCTGATAACATAACCCCGCCCTTCATTCGAAGGCGTCGCCCCATCCGTAATCGAAAACGTCAACATGCGTATGTGATCCGCGATTACGCGAAATGCAATATCACTTTGATTTTCCAGCACAGCCGTGTACTTGCGCGACGCAAGTTCACCAATCGCCGAAATGATTGGCATGAAAATATCCGTATCGTAATTGCTCGTCTTGCCCTGCAAAACGCTCGTAACCCGCTCAAGTCCCGCACCCGTATCGACGAACTTAGAAGACAACGGCACAAGCCTGCCGCCTTCCATCCTGTTATATTGTATAAAAACCAGGTTCCACAGTTCCATGAACCGCGAGCAACCCTGGTTTACGCCGCACTTATGGCCAGGTACATGCTGCTTATCGCATCTGCCTTCGCCAAGATCGATATGTATTTCCGAGCAAGGCCCGCAAGGCCCCGTCTCACCCATCTCCCAGAAATTATCCTTTTTAGCGAACGGCAGCACCCGCTCCCTCGGCAGCGGCGTCAATTTCGCCCAAAGCTCGGCCGCTTCCGTATCAGGCTCAAGCCCATCGGCTTTATCACCCGCAAATGTCGTCGCCCACAATTTACTGGGATCTATCCCATAAACCCCCGTCAGCAGCTCCCACGCCCACGCAA
Source organism: Planctomycetes bacterium GWF2_50_10 (assembly GCA_001824635.1). Classification (GTDB taxonomy): domain Bacteria; phylum Planctomycetota; class Phycisphaerae; order Sedimentisphaerales; family GWF2-50-10; genus GWF2-50-10. The sequence continues at coordinate 2,746 of MHYB01000114.1, read as the reverse complement.
TCGACTCCGCTTTAAAGTAGTCCGCGAACGACCAGTTGCCCAGCATCTCAAAAAACGTATGATGGTATGTATCGCGCCCCACTTCTTCCAGATCGTTGTGCTTGCCCGATACCCTTATGCACTTCTGGCTGTTCGCCGCCCGTTTATACCCGCGCGTCGCATGCCCCAAAAACACATCCTTGAACTGGTTCATACCCGCGTTTGTAAACAGCAGCGTGTCATCGCCGATCGGCACCACCGGCGCCGACGGCACAAACGTATGCCCGTTCTTCTTGAAATAGTCGACAAATTCTGACCTGATTTGATTGGCTGTGAACATATCTCTTTACTCTTCTATATTAACCCTAAAACACTGCCCAAAACCGCCTACTATACCCCAAATCCCCCCCAAAGTAAACGGATTGTAGCCGGCCCAAAGCCGTTCAAAACTTGACATAAATAGCCATGTGCCTTAGGCTAGGGTTTTAGATATTTTGCTGCGTTAATTGGGAAGATATTATGTCCACAGTAGTTACACGATTTGCACCGTCACCGACAGGTTACCTCCACATTGGCGGTGCCCGCACGGCTTTGTTCAGTTACCTATGGGCCCGCCGCACCGGCGGCAAGTTCCTGCTTAGGATAGAGGATACGGATCAGAAGCGCAATACCCCCCAGGCGACCGAACAGCTGATAAAGGACCTTAAATGGCTTGGGCTTAACTGGGATAACGAGCATGATCTTGTGTTCCAGAGCAGACGGCTGGATATTTATGAAGGATATTTTCAAAAACTGCTCGCCAGCGGAGATGCATATTACGCGTTCGAGACATCAGTAGAGCTTGAGGCAATGCGTGATGAGGCCCAGAAGAAGAAAACGAGTCTGATATACAGGGCGCCCCAAAAGCTGCCGACGGAAGAGGATGTGGCAAAGGCTCGCGCGCAGGGCAAGCCGGTCGTGATACGGTTCAAGATGCCTGCTAATAAGGATATCGTGGTAAGTGACCATGTTCGCGGACAGGTGAAGTTCGACGCGGCCACGCTGGGGGATTTTATCATTCGCAAGAGCGACGGGTTCCCGACATACCATTTCGCGTGCGTGGTGGATGATTATCTCATGGGTGTTACGCATGTGCTCCGCGGGCAGGAGCACCTCATGAATACGCCTTACCATATCGCGCTCCAGCAGGCACTTGGATTTACAACTCCGGAATATGCGCACATGTCGCTGGTAGTCAGCGAAGCTGGCGGCAAGATGTCCAAACGCGAGCGAGCCAACGGACTGCGCAAGGCGATAGAATCGGCGACCCAGCTTGACCAGGATGAGCTTGCGGCTGTTGCTGGGATGACCATGGAGCAGCTTGCGTCGTTCATGGCTGGTGATTCGACGCCGGAGATCGAGCAGATCGATTCCATGGCGGATTACCTCGATGTGCAATTGCCCGAAATAAGCGTAGTGGATTTTTTAAAGAGCGGCTATGTGCCTGAGGCGCTGGTGAACTTTATCGCGCTGCTTGGCTTCTCGCCCGGCGAGAATCGCGAGATAATGTCAATAAATGAGATGGCGCAGCTCTTTGAGATCGATAAGCTTACAAAAACCAACTCGTTTTTTGACCGTAAGAAGCTGATCTCTTTCAATACCGATTACATAAACAAGCTCGATCCCAAGCGGCTGCTTTACCATTTCCGGCAGTACCTGCACGAAAAACAAAGCCCAATGCGCGGCGCTGATGAGGCCGTGCTGACAAGGCTTCTAAAGGCTTGCGCTGGGGCCAGGACGCTGGCCGAGATCGAGCACAAATGCGCGTTCCTGTTCGTTGAGGATGAAGCG
>MHYB01000114.1:781-913 GCA_001824635.1 Planctomycetes bacterium GWF2_50_10 | reverse complement strand
CAAAAGGTGCTCATGAAAAACGACGGTCTGAGCTTACTGGCGACGGTTCGCCAGAGGCTTGCGGCTATCGATGCGATCACACACGAGAATATCGAACAGATGCTGCGCGGCCTTGCCGAAGAAAAGCAGCTT
>MHYB01000114.1:249-391 GCA_001824635.1 Planctomycetes bacterium GWF2_50_10 | reverse complement strand
AAGAAAACATTAAATATGACTGATGAAGAGATAGGAAAGCTCACATACGAGCAGGCAGTTGAGATTTACAAGCAGCAAAGATATGACAAGGTTGAGGTGTTTTCATGACTTTAAAGGTTCCGGAATCAATGGATGAGTGCCT
>MHYB01000114.1:0-147 GCA_001824635.1 Planctomycetes bacterium GWF2_50_10 | reverse complement strand
GAAGAATGGAAAAGTGGACAAGAAAGCTGATTACTATGAATGCCCTTCTTGCAAGTACACAGAAAACGAGGAAAAAATAGCTGAAGGAATGAATTTGAATGTGATTTACAAATGCCCAAAATGCTCTTTTGACAGCGAAACGACTAC
>MHYB01000113.1:17789-25366 GCA_001824635.1 Planctomycetes bacterium GWF2_50_10 | reverse complement strand
GGCGGCACGCACCTGTCCGGTTTCAGAACAGCCATCACGCGCACGATGAACGCGTACGCAAAGAACAGCAACCTCGTCAAGAACGGCGCGCAGGTGTGCGCAGGCGAGGATCTGCGTGAAGGCCTTACCGCTGTGATATCGGTCAAGGTTTCCGAGCCGCACTTCGAGGCACAGACAAAGGTTCGTCTTACAAATCCGGAAGTCGGAAGTTTTGTTGAAACTACGATCAACGAGCAGCTTAGTCAATACCTAGAAGAAAATCCAGCCGAGGCCAAGCGCGTTCTTAACAAGGCTATCCAGGCCGCGGCCGCTCGCGAGGCAGCAAGAAAGGCACGCGAACTCACGAGAAGAAAAGGCGCTCTTGGCTCAACCAATCTGCCAGGCAAATTGTGGGATTGTGCAAGCCGTGAGAAGGATACGACCGAACTGTTCCTCGTTGAGGGTGATTCGGCAGGCGGTTCGGCCAAAGGCGGCCGCGACCGTAATATCCAGGCGATTCTTCCGCTGCGAGGCAAAATTTTGAATGTTGAAAAAGCGCGGCTCGAAAAAATGCTCGCGCACGAGGAAATTCGCACTCTCATCAGCGCGCTGGGCACAGGTATCGGCGAAGATGAATTCGATATCGCGAAGTGCCGCTACGGCAAGCTTGTGCTGATGACAGATGCCGATGTGGACGGCGCTCACATTCGCACGCTGCTGCTGACATTCCTTTTCAGGCAGATGCCCCAGATGATACTAAATGGAAAAGTGTTTATTGCACAGCCGCCGCTTTATGAGCTAAGCGGAAAGGGCGCGAAAAAGCACGAATATATTCTCAACGAAACGCAGATGCGCAAACGCATGTTAGAGCGAGGCCTTGAAGGCACAAAGCTTTTTGTACGCAATACGCCGGCTAACCTCAATGATCCGGCAAGTGAAACCGAGATTTCCGGCGAGCGGCTTCTGTCGGCCGTTAAGATACTAAATGATATCGAGCGCAGTATTTCGGTGCTTTCAAAGCGCGGTGTAATATTCGAGCAGTTCGTTCGCGATTATTACGATGGTATGCGGCTGCCGTCCTTCCATGTGCGATGCGATAGCCAGTCGGAGTTTTTCTATACGAAAGAAGAATACGAAAAGCGACAGTCTATGATCAAGGATGCCGCTGCCGGCCCGACCGAGGATGAAGCGACTTTGCCATGTGTTGCAGAAGAGCTTCATGAGGTCGATCGCATAAACCAGAACAACTCCAAGCTTGGGTCCCAGTTCGGACTCGATATTAGGGACTGGCTGCTGAAAATGAATCGTAACGTAGCCGGTGAAGACCTGCCGACGAAATTTTATCTTATCAGCGGTGACCAGAAGCATGATGTAGCGTCACTTGCCGAAGCCTGTGCCGCGATACGCCAGCTGGGCGGCAACGGAATCGAGATCAAACGATTCAAAGGTTTGGGCGAGATGAATAGCGAACAACTTTGGGATACCACTATGGATCCATCCAAGCGCATGATGCTCAAAGTAAGCCTCGAAGATGCCGGCGAAGCCGACCGCATGTTCAGCATACTTATGGGCGACGACGTCGAAAAACGCCGCAACTTTATTCGCGAACACGCGCTGGAAGTGCAGAATTTGGATGTCTAATTATTTGGGTCCGGGCCGAAAAGGATAGCAAGCTTTTCATCAGACAGGGTCAAGGTATAACAAACTTTTTCAGATTCAGTTTTGAAGGGTGTTGTCTGGCGAAACAGCTCGCGTGCCTGCTTGTAATCTATGTGGGTTATTATAAATTCACCTTCGCAGTGGCGTGGCACACCGAAACGCACTATGCCGTTAGCATCTGAATTGTGAACAACAGTTGAACTGTCCCCTTTAACCCAGATGCTGACAGGCACCCCTTCGATAGGTTGACTATTTGAATCAATTACACGAGCGGAAAGCTCAATTGAGGGCTGCAAAGCGATTTGTCCAAGGTCAAGTGTTTGGCCCTGATCCAAGTTGAATACCCTGTCAAGATTTACCGGAGACAATTTATCATTATATGGCATGGCAAGACGAAGTTTCAGGTTAATATGGGCGGGGATATAAATACAATTCACGTTATTGGGGATTAACCACTTGCCGCGTATAAGTGATGATTTGAGCAGGGCCGAGGTCCAGTCGGGATTGCCTTGCTCATCTATGATCCAATCGGGCCAGATGGAAGGATTTTTATCATCTGTAACGGGGTTGAGCAGGATTTTTGCAGAAGGAAATAATTTAACAAGCCCGACATCAGTTGGTCCTGAGTTTTTAATTACGAGATTTTGTTTTACAACTGTGGCCGATATAAAATTTTGTTCCATAAAGAGAATCTTGTGAAAATTGCTTTGGCCAGCAATTGAGAGAGTGAAGCTTCCGTCAAGACCTGTTCGGACAACATGATTGAATTTATAAGCTTGCCTCAGTGGAGCTAAAACTGGAGACCTGGCATCAGGGTTCTTGATAGCCCCGTGCAAAAGGGTCCATTGCTCATCGGTGATGAAATCATTATCATAAGAGCTTTCCATAGCTAATGCAAAAATACCCTGCATAGGTGCGCCAGTAATACCATTAATTACTCGGCCTGTATATGTATTCGCCCCAGGTAATCGGAAAACGAGTTGATAAGGACTGCCAAGCTTTACCTCAACCGGCAGGAAATCAAACCTTATGGCACTTGTGAGTGTACGCGTTCGGGCTTTGTAAGTGCCGTAAGGGAAGACATTGAGATTCTTGAAATCATCATAAGTCAAATGAAGGCGGGGCTTGGAGGGCCGGTTTATTTCAAGTTCGATAAGCGCTAATTCATCAGGCTTGCTTATTACGCCATTTGCACTGATAAAAGTCAATGTATGGGCATCTCCGGAAGGCCGCTCGAGAACTATTCTTGATTCTTTTCCATTTTCGATTGGCTGATCGTATGGCAAAAGGCCCAGATTTTCAGGCGCGTTGATATTTACGTAAAATTTTGATTTTAAAGGAATCAAAGAACCTCTTTCTTTGCTGCGCTGGCTGCTGCATGGCATATACATGTTGAAAAAGCCGTTTTGGTCTGTTAGTGTAGAATAACGTGCAGGATCCGGTTTAGGATCTATCAAACCCTCACCGAGGGTAGTAACATAATCACATACAATTCGCGCGCCTCGTACAGGTTTGTTTTCGGGGTCAACTATGTAGCCGTAGATCGCACTTGTGCCGGATTCGGAATCAATTCGAACCAGGGGCATTGTAAATCCTGATTGTTCTGGGCCAAAATAGCGAACAAGTGCCGTGCCATAATCAGGATGAGATATGATGAATTCAAACATTTGCATCCTGTCGTGGGGATTACTTTGCGGAAAAAGTTTTTCCAGATGGCGATCTGCTGTAAACTTTCCAATCCTGATCCTGCGCCCTTCAAGATCACACAGAAAGATTTCCACTGTGGCGGATGGTATTACATTTCCCAAGGCATCATTAAAAACCCAATACGGGTTTTGATTTTGAGAAATGTGGCGGTAAATTTGATTCATGATTAATTTGTCGCGGAAAGTGAAGACGGAATTGCCGATTATAATTCTGGCGGCATCTTCAACCTGGTCTTCGCCGAGCACGGCATAAATTTTAGATTGATTATCGCCTGTAACACGGAATTCCTTCTGGTCAGAACGAACAGATACCTTTTGGAATAGTTCAGGGTTGTTTTTACAGTCACTGTAAATACGGACGACAATCTCGTTGAAGTCACGCATTATTTTTCTATCAATTGGAAACATGTCGTTCTGCTGGTGAGTTTCAATATCTACTTTCAGCATTATTTCAGCACCCTTTGTCCAGTTGCTATCTGATGGCAAGTCTGAGGCAGGTGAGTTGCTTAAAAATAATCCTGAGATGAGCAATAATATGCTAAAGATTAATTTGGGCATTTCGAGCCTTTCTTTGCGGGCGGCCGATATCTGAATTATACGGTGTTTGCTTTTAAAAGACAAACTTCAAACCTTAATTCCGATTGGTAAAGCCTGTTCTGCGGAAATTTGCTTGAAAAATGGGTGGGCTCGTCGCACAATACTCAAAACAAAGACCGAAATGGATTGCCGGTATGAAAGGGATGCCCATGTCCGCGATCAGATTATTATTAGCTGTTTGCTTGTTGTTGCCTGTGCTTTCTTCTTGCCGAACGGGTGCGCCGTCTTCGGACCAGCAGGTTGAAAGGCTCAAGGCACAGATAAACCAGAACTTCCGCGACCCTGTGCCTCATTTCCAGCTTGCCCAGGTGTATCAGCAAATGGGTGAACTGGATAAGGCCGCTTATGAATTCGATACAACGCTCCAGCTTGATCCCGTAAATCGTCAAGCACAGGCAGCTATCGTCAAAGTGCATCGTTTAAGAGGTGATGACGATAAGGCTGCCGATGCCGCTAAGGTTTACATGCGGGAAGTTGCCGTAACGCCGGAAGATTCCCTGGCGCTGGGCAGGGCGTTTGAAGATGCCGCTGTGAGTGATTTTGCCTTGGCTACATACGAACAGGCATTGCGTATGGCACCGAATTCGGCTGCGGTTTACAAGCAGCTTGGGTATTATTACCTCAATATGAAGAACAGCGATATGGCGCTGAAAAATTTCAGACGCAGTTTCGAGCTTGACCCGTATCAGGAGGATGTCGCTCTGGAACTTGGCAGGCTGGGCGTGAAGGTTGCTGTGCAGAAACCAGCAAAGCAGGCCCCCGCGGTCAAAAAGAAATAATCGACTCTGATTGTTCAAGTAATTCGACGTTATGCCTCGCGATGCATGGATGTGTCGCGGGGCTTTTTATTTGAATATTGATTATTGATTGTTGATTGCGCCCTCCCCATGCCGATATAAATAAAGCGCACGGATAAAATCCGCCCAATCAGTAGTGAAAAACCGTTTGTTTATCGGACCTTAAATATGGCAGCAAGTAAAAAGCAAAAATCGAACAAGATTGAGATAGCTCTTTTATGTCTCGTTATAACCGCATGCATTGTAATGTTTTTCAGTTGTCTAAGCTTTAATCTGGCCGACAGCCCAAGCAATTACATTTTTCCGCCAAACGCGGTACCGGCCAACTGGTGCGGCGCGACTGGTGCGGTGATCGCCTATTACCTGCATTATTACATCGGGCAGGGGGTTTACATCCTGCTTATCGCGATAATGGCGTTCTCAATAGCGGCACTTTCGCAAAAGCCGGTAACCCAGCCGATCCTGAGATCGATAGGCCTTGCGATATTGGTGGCGGCACTTTCAACTACGTTTTACCTGCTCTGGCCGCATACAAAAAACAGTTTCCCGCTGGGTAACGGCGGCATGCTTGGTATTGCCGCGGGTTCGTTTTTGCGGAGCCACTTCGCGGTATTGGGAACGAGCATCATACTCGGATGCAGCTGGCTTGTCGGTGCTATACTGCTGGCCGATACCGTGGTGCTTGCGATGCTCCATAACCTGGGCGTGTTCTTTGGGCTGGCAACGCCTGCCTGGAAGGCAGCCCGTGAGACCAGCAGTGCCCTCGGCGAGATATGGCAGAAATTAAGCGCAAAGCAAAAAGCCGAATCGCAGGCCCGCGCGGTAAGGGTAAATACCGAAACCGGCGAGGTTTTCGATGCGATTACTGTTGAAGAAGATAAGCCCACCACCGCCCAGGATAAGCAAATGGAATTCATGGCCCAGGAAGAATCCGAGGATGATCCTGCCACGCCGGCCCAGGGCGCCCAAAAGCAGCTCAAGCTCACACTGCCCCAGATCCGCAAGCCAAACGGCCCTTATATACCAAAGACTTACGACGATTACACGTTGCCGCCGCTGGAACTGCTTGCCGAGCCTGAATACGGCTTTGCCGCTGTACAGGAAAAGATGGTAAAATCCAAGGCCGACCAGCTTGAAAGACTTCTCAATGAGTTCAGTATCAATGCCAAGATCGTCGCCGCCGAGACCGGGCCGGTAATAACGATGTTCGAGCTTGAACTTGGCTCGGGCATAAAGGTCTCACAGATCGTCAATTTAGGAAACGATATGGCCCGTGCCCTTGGCGCACCGGCTATTCGCGTTGTTGCCCCGCTTCCAGGCAAGCACACTATCGGCATCGAAGTACCCAATAATGAAAAAGAAAAAGTCCGCATTAAGGACCTCATCCAGCTTGCCGGTAACAGGCCCGACAAAATGCACATCCCGCTGTTTCTTGGCAAGGATAGTTCCGGCGAGGCCCTGGTTGCTGATTTGGCCGCCATGCCGCATTGCCTTATCGCGGGCACAACCGGCTCGGGAAAAAGCGTGTGCATAAATTCCATCATCACAAGCATATTGCTAACAAAGCGGCCCGACGAAGTTAAACTCATCCTCGTTGACCCCAAAATGGTCGAAATGACGGCGTTTTCCAGTATTCCGCACCTGATGTGCCCGATCGTAACAGAAACAGCCCGGGCCGAGCAGATACTCGAATGGGCAACGGTCAAGATGGATGAGCGATATTCGTTGCTGGCCGAGGCGGGCGTAAAGAACATCGCGTCATATAACAAGCTCGGCCTTGAGGAACTCATCAACCGCTTCAAACCCTCAAGCCAGGAAGAAGAAGCCAAGATACCCAAGAAGATCCCCTATATAGTTGTGATCGTCGACGAGCTGGCCGACTTGATGATGACATCCGGTAAGGAGATTGAGGCATATATCGTGCGATTGGCCCAAAAAAGCCGTGCCGTCGGTATCCACATAGTCTTAGCGACCCAGCGTCCGCAGGCAACCGTCGTTACAGGCCCGATCAAATCCAACATGCCGTGCCGCGTGAGTTTCCGAGTCGCCGCACGCATGGACAGCCGTATCGTGCTAGATCAGAACGGCGCCGAAACCCTGCTGGGCCAGGGCGACATGCTCTTCCTCCAGCCCGGCACAAGCGATCTTATCCGCGCACAGGGCGCCTATCTTGACGACAACGAGATACGCTCGGTCGTCAAGCACCTCTCCGAAATTGCCGAACCGCAGTTCCATCCAGAGCTTGTGCAGATCAGCAAATTCGATCCTTCAGAGATGATCAAAGATGAGCTTTTCGACCCGGCAGTGCGGCTGGTGCTCGAAAGTCAGCGCGGATCGGTCTCGCTGCTCCAGCGGAAACTTTCCATCGGTTATGCCCGCGCAAGCCGCATAATCGAGATGATGGGTGCCGCCGGCATACTTGGCGAATACAAAGGCTCACAGGCCCGCGAGGTAATGATGACGCTGTCCGAATACGAAACAATCCGTTCCCAGATGGAAAAAGACGCGGTCGCGGGATATAAAGATTTGGCCGAAAATGATGATCAGGACGAAGATGCCGAATATGACGAGCCGACCACGGTGGTAGGGGAGGATAAGAACTAGTGGATTCATTTACCTGCCCGGTGCTATCCGCATCCGGTAGGTTATCTTATTGCAAAATAATTTGTACTGCTTTTCCATTGGCTCGATGTTGCCGGCGATGTACATGCCGAATGCCTTTGTAGCCAAGTAGCTGTTCCATGTTACGCTCATTGGCCCTGCCTTATCCGCCGCCACTTTACAGGCCTCGGCTTCCATCGGCCAGGTCCCTTCAAGCGCTCCCAGCAGCATTCGCTGA
>MHYB01000113.1:9241-17739 GCA_001824635.1 Planctomycetes bacterium GWF2_50_10 | reverse complement strand
TCACAAGCGCGTATGATTGTGCATAAAACCCCGACACCGCCTGGTCGCTTTCAATAAGCACCTGCCCCGGGTTGAGCGCGATAAGCTCACTGATGGGCAGTTGTTTTTGGGCAACCAGCGTCACCTTCAGTGCTCCCAGCCTTGAAACATTTCTGTCGGGCATGAACGTCCAGGCTCCGTTTTCAAACTTGCTGGCCTCAAAAAGCGTCGCGATCCCCTCATCGAGCCAGCTTGGCAGCTTATATTTGAAATACCGCGCGTTGAACTGGTGCCACCCCTCATGTCCCAATACGCTCATGGTGCGAGTCATACCTATATTATATGCAACGCAGTTACCGTCAAGAAAGTACGCACCAGCCTTGATCTTAAGGTAAATCGGGGCAAGTTCGCCGGTATTTGCCTTTGTAAACTGTTCCCACTGCCCGCGGGTGGCAAATATATAAATATCCATCTTCCCAGTACTGGAAACGGGCTTTGGCAGCTGGCTCTGGTAACCCTGGTAGGCATATTCCATGTACGCGGGGATTCGCGTCATCATCAGCGGGTCAAGCCAGGAGCTGTAAATGCGGTAATGGGCGGTTTCAACCGTGATGCCCGCGCCATATTCGCCGTCCCATTGCGCTACTGCCTCTACAGCCGGCAGCCGTTCAAGACTGGCGATGAGTGTTTGCCGAGTATCAGCTGCGACTTTGCTTTTAGTTTTCCCGTTGCCGGCGCATCCACCGCAAAACCAAAGCGAGCATATCACGATAAGTAACGTCTTGTGCACTTGGATCCAATCTTTAATATTGTTGACCCAATTAGAACCTCCGCTCGTAAATAAATCAACCCAAAGGCCAATACCTTTGGCCGAAATATGCACATAAACGCAGGCAGCTATTTTACTTGCAATGCGATTGCATATATATATACTTTACTGTCTTAAATAGAGATTTGAGTCCGCTTAGTTACGGAGTTTTTATGAAATCAGATTTCCACTTGATGAGATTCTTACGCAAGAACAAAAGCAAGATCATGGCCATCGTCGTCGTGCTTATCATGGCGGCGTTCCTTGTGCCCCAGCTTTTACAGCGGTGGAGCCACCCGGGTATTAAGCCCACTGCTGCAATAGCCCATTATGGCGTAAAAAGCTTCATAACAAATCAGGATAAAGAAGCGGCCCGCAGCGAGCTTTCAATGCTCCAGTTCATGCAGGCCGACCAGTTCCTTCGTTCCAGGCCCGCCGGCGGTTTCATGCAGCAAAGCCCGGATGTTCCGGCACTTCTTCTTTCACACTTGCTATTCCCCAATCCGCAGTTCTCGCCATTAATCGCACAGGAAGTCAAACGCATCGCGCGCCAAGGCGGCCTTCACGCCACCGATGGCAAGATAGATGAATTTTTCGAACAGGCCAGCCAGGAAAAGCCCGAGCTATACTGGATGCTGCTCCGCGGCGAGGCGCGCGAAGCCGGTATTGCCGTATCGCGCGAACAGGCAGGGAGCCTGCTCAAGAGCATGATCCCACAGTTCACACAAAACCAGGCAACCGCCGAACAGCTCATCGGTGCAGTCGTCAAGCAATATAATGTAGAACAGGATACCGCACTGCAGGTCTTTGCCGATCTTTTGGGCATAGTGCAGTACATGGAAATGGTAACTCGCAATGAAAGCATTACCATAGACCAGCTCAAATATGAGGTGCTTGCCCAAAGCCAGACTCTTGATGCCAATGCAATCATAATCAGCGCCGACAAGCTGGTCGATAAGGCCCCCCAGCCCACCGATGCACAAGTATCGGAACTTTTCAGCAAGTACAAAGATTCTGCTCCAATGGATTTCACAACCGAAAATCCTTATGGCATAGGCTTCAAACAGCCCGCCCGCGTGCAGGTTGAATACGCGATGCTCAATATGAGTGATGTGCAAAAGCTCATCCCTCAACCTACACCTGAGCAGACCGAGGAATTCTACCTCAAGAACCTCAGCCAGTTTAAATACCAGGAACCTTCTGATCCAAACGATCCCAATTCCAAGCAGATAGAAAAAACACGTTCATTCGCCGAAGTCGCTTCCGACATAGCCGAGCAGCTTCAACGCAACCGCGTCAATGAACGTAGCCAGAGCATACTTAACGAAGTTCGTGAAATAGCGGATTCCAATCTTATCACGCTTGACCTTGATAATGCCCCGCTCGCCGAAGTCGCTAAGATGGCCGGCAGCTATGAGGCAGTCGCAAAGGTTGTCGCAGGCAAGCACAATGTAAGGATAGCCACAGGCAAGACCGGCCTTGTAAGTGCCTCGGATATCGAACAAAACCAGGTCTTAAGCCGATTCTACATCCCCGGCCAGGGCCAGACTCAGACGCGCCTTTCACAGATTGTCTTTGCCGTTAAAGATCTTGATGGCATCAAGCTTGGACCTTTTGCCCCGGTGCGCCAGCCCAGGCTGTTTGAAACGGTCGGCCCGATTACGGATTACATGAACCAGTTCTCATCCATTGTCAGGGTAATTGATGCAAAGAAACCCCAGGTTGCCGCGACACTGGATCTTACAATAGCTAAAAAGCTTCCTGTTGATTCAAACGGCACCATCACCGAGTCCAATGAAGTATATGTTCTTAAGACAGTTGTGCTTGAAAGCGCAAAGAAACTCGCGGCCCTTCCGATTGCACAACAGGCAGCCCAGGCTCTTATCAAAGCTGTACCTGAAAAAGGCTGGGATGTTGCTCTTGCCGATCTCAATAAACAGTTCGGTTCATCAAAAGATCCAAACAGCCAGACGTTTACGATCCAGCCACTCAGTGGCATTCGTCGCATAAGCGGCCAGAGCGTAATTATGCTCAAACGCCAGGCTTCAGAAGATCCCGGCCGTGAAAGCTGGGCAGGCATGTACCAGCAGCAGAAGGAACTTGTCGATAAGCTCTACGACATCATACCTGATAACCAGTCGACTGCGACAAATCTGCCCCAGATCGTCGAGCAGAAAGCCGGCATGACTTTCTATGTCCTCAAGACGCTTGGCCAGACTCTCGTAACAAAGGAGCAGTTCGATCAGCTCAAGTCACAGCTTGCTATTATGAACGATCTGGTTACAAGCCAGTCACTGGGCCTCGATATGCTCATGCCCAATCACATTATCGAACGGCTCAATTTCAAGTGGGATGAGGAAATGATGAACAGGCCCGTCCAACAGCCTGAGGTGCCGATGGATGAAGTAATATAAATGAAGTTCCCGTCCTATAGCCCGTTATTCGCGGTTTTCATCGGCGCTATCTCCTGGGTCGTCCCCGGCCTTGGCCAGATAGTGCTGGGCCATCGCGCCCGCGGCATCGTGATACTTGTGGGTATCTGCGGTCTTTTCACGCTTGGCCTGTGGATTGGTTCTATCGGGGTGATAGACCCTGTTCAGGCAGTCCTTTGGTATGGCGGCCAGATGCTCGCTTCTCCCGTCGTCGCTCTCATTGCCGATTACACCAGGCCTGTCACTGGTATTTGGCCCTATCCCAGCAACGGCCGTCCTTACGAGATAGGCCAGATATACACCGCCATAGCAGGGGCTTTAAATCTCCTGTGCATTGTGAATGCCATGTATATCGCCTATACCGGAAAACAGCAGCCTGGCGGAGACGAAAATGCTTGATATCCTTGCAAGCTTCACAGCCCCCATCACCGTCAGCAACGGCCCGGCCATGTTCGGCTGGGTATTGCCGCTGGTTATAGTGATCGCGTTTGTCTATAAGGCCACCAAAATTCCTGAGCCGTTCAGTTGGTATAAGTTGATCCGTGAATCGGTGATTTTGATACTTACGATCGTAGTGGTAATGGCCCTCATCGCCGCGACGCTGCAGGCTATCTTATGGCTTATTACCGTAAAGATGTGATGGTAAGAAAATAGAGACCTCGCCAATCCTAATCGCTCTAGAACACCTGCAGTAGAACGATTTTTAAAAATACCAGACTTGAAAAGTCGATTAGTTTAAAGATTTTTCTGCAATTTTCATGTTTACCGCTTGTATGGACGAACTAAAATGGGTACATTTTGTATACAGAGGTAGAGGATGCATGTTATTGCCAGAAAGACGCTGAGAGAGTTCTCGGCTTTGCATCCGAAGTCAGCTAAGTGTTTGGATGCGTGGTGGCTTATAACAAGCAAAGCGAAATGGGCTGATTTTGCCCAGGTAAAGAAAACTTTCGCTGCAACGGATTTATTTCACAAGAACAATAGGCAGTACTTAATTTTCGATATCGGCGGCAATAAATACAGAATAGTTGCGAGTGTTACATGGGCAAGCTTTACGATGTATATCAAATTTGTGCTTACGCATCCTGAATACGAAAAACAAAGTTGGAAAAATAGACTATGACAACCACAACTTTAAACAAAAAATCGCAGGCCCTTGATTCAGTTGTGCTTTTCGGCGATTATTCCGATTTGCTGTCCGAATACGAACTCAGGCCTATTCACAATTCCAAACAATACAAGAAGGCATTGTATATTGCTGATAAATTTGTAGGTCGCAATGATCTAACCCGCGATCAGCTGGATTTTCTCGAAACCCTCACCATGCTGATCAATTATTATGAAGAATGCAGGTTTCCTGTCGCCAGTAAAGGCCTTGCGCCTTTAGACATAGTTCGTCACTTAGTTGAGGCAAACGGGTTGAATGCATCTGACTTAGGCAGAATACTTGGCCAGCGTGAGCTTGGATCAAAAATTCTCAAAGGCGAAAGACAATTAAGTAAGAACCATATCAGGCAAATCGCGGATTACTTTTCGGTCGATCCAGGCTTATTGCTTTGATTTGAAAAATACCTTTTTCAAATATCCGCTTCGATCGGCTCAAGCACGCCAAGTTCTACAAGTGCCGCGTAAGCCGCTTTCTGCTCAGCTTCTTTTTTGTTGGTGCCCCACGCGCTTGGAAATCTCTTGTCGCCCATCATTACCGCCGATTCAAAGCACTTGTTGTGATCCGGCCCTTTTTCATCAAGCAGTTCATAGATTGGTGTAAGATTTAGCTCCTGTTGAGCGTGCTGCTGGAGAAGTGATTTGAAGTTTTCCTGATGGCTCTGCGCATCCGCGTTTTCGATCAGCGGGCCAAAGACCTTTAGAATAAATTCCCTTGCCGCCTCAAACCCGCCGTCAAGATATACTGCCGCGATTATCGATTCAAGTGCACAAGCAGCCAGTGACCCCGAAAGCGCAGCGCTGTTAGCCATGCCTTTGCCGATCTTGAGATAACCTTCCAAACCCATTTTGCCCGCCAGCCTCGAACAGGTCTTGCGAGAAACCATCATGGATTTTATTTTGGTAAGATCGCCTTCGAGATATGTTGGAAATTTTTCATAAAGCGCCTGGCACACAACCAGCGAAAGTACCGCGTCACCCAGAAATTCCAGCCGCTCATTGCTCAAAAGTCTGTGATCCGCCTGTGACGAATGTGTCAGGGCTTCGATAAGAATTGCTTTGTTCTTGAAATGATAGCTTAAAAGCTGTTCAACCTGCTCAAATTTATCCATATACTTCCTGAATATAACCTGAGCAGATTGCGAAAACCGTCGTCCCGGACGAGTTTCGTAAACGGCTCATCCAAAATTATCGCATCTGGTATGCGACCTGTCAAAACTCTTTTTGTACGCCGCCAAAGCGCCCTTGTTCAGGCGCTTTTCTCAGTTGGCAAGCTGCAAACCCGCAAGGGCCAGGAATTTGTCTTCCACAAACTCAAAAACTCCCTCAAGCCCGGTTACCATGAAGATGCCCTTGGTAGCCGATCTTACACCGCACAGTACAAGTCTCTTGCCCTGATCCTTCAGGGTCTTACGAAGCTTAAGCATCTTGGCGATGCTCGATGAGGTAATAATATCAACATCCGAAAAGTCTACTACTACGCTGCATTCCCCGTTCCTGCTTACGATATCAGTCACTGTCCGCAGTTCTTCACCCATCTGCGGTTCCTCGGCGAGCGTGACCAGCAAAACATCGTCAGACCATTTCTGAATTCCCATGAGGCATTCTCCTAAATTACCGAAACTACCAATCATATCGGCTAAATCGACAGCAGCTGTTAATTTAGGCAAATTAATTTTACTGGTTTTTTACGCCCGCGCATTATGGGACTTAAAAGCAGCGAAATGCTATTTTTTGTACCGGTTCCAGAAAGCCCTCTCCGCAAAAGATTTTTTGGGCCGCCGCTGCACCGCCGTCATCGGCTGACCTATCGGAAGCATAATTCTTACCACCTTCGACTCAGGCACATTGAGCATTTGGCCGATCTTCTGACTCCGCCCGTCAACTCGCAACCAGCCGTCAATCCACACCGTCGCAAGTCCAAGCCCGGTTATCGCCAGCAGCATATTCTCAACTGCCGCCGCGCAATCCTCCACCGCAAAGCTCAAATCCTGGTAAACCGCCGCCGGCTCCTTATCGGTTATGCAGAAAATAAACGCCTTGGCGCTCTGCATTGCCTTGCTCGTCGGGTTCATCGCCGCGATCCTGGCGATCATCCCAGGCTCATCGACTATCACAAAATCCGTCGTCTGCGCGTTGCAGCCCGAAGGTGCCGCCAATCCCGCCTCAACTATCTTCCGCAGCTCCTCCTTTGTAACCTCCCTTGCCCCGAATACTTCACGATACGAATGCCTTTGACTGATAGCTTCGAACAGTTCCATATTGCCTCCAGAACTTTCTTGAGTCATGCCTCACTTTAAAGTTAAATATGTTTTCATGTAAGGGATTATATATAATGAAAATCGATCAAAAGCAATTCACTTGTTCAAACGGGCTGACCCTTCCATATATAGACATGATGCCCGAAAAAGTCCTTGAGCCTGTCCCGATGCTCATTTTCCTTCACGGCGTCGGCGAACGCGGCACAGACAACAGCTCCCAGCTCCGCAACGGCCACGAATTTCTCACCACCGCCGTAACTGAATACAAAGTTCGCGTCATCGCCCCCCAGTGCCCGCCCGATGATTACTGGGTACTGGCAAAATGGGACGACATCAATATCCGTTTTGCCCAGCGCCCCTCGCGCCCGATGGAGGCGCTTATCGAACTGCTCAATAAAAAACTTATCAGCTTCACGGTCGACCTGGAAAAAATTTACTGCATGGGCCTTTCGATGGGCGGCTTTGGAACATGGGATATTTTAATGCGATGCCCGCAGATATTCGCAGCCGGCGTACCCATCTGCGGCGGGGGGGATGATTCGCTCGCCCATACGATCAGCCGCATTCCCATCTGGGCTTTTCACGGTGCGATTGATAATGTCGTACCCGTCGAACTGTCACGCAAGATGATCACCGCCCTCAAAAAAGCCGGCGCCCGCCCCCGTTATACCGAATATCCCGATGTCGCCCACGATAGCTGGACGAACGCCTTCAATGATCCAGCCCTGCTCGACTGGATACTCTCACAAAGAAAGCGCGATGCTCACTTGTAATCGCTCTTTAGCCACGCGGCGAAACTCGCCAACCCGTCCTTAAGATGCGTCTTAGGTTTATAGCCAAGCATCCTCACCGCCTTGCTCACATCAGCATAAGTCTGGTTGACATCCCCTGGTTGCGCCGACAGGCGTTTGATCCTGGCCTTTTTGCCTATCGCGTTTTCAATCTCGCTTATAAGCACATCCAGCCGCACCGGCCTTGATTCCCCAAGATTGTAAATTTCGTACCCCTTGCACTTCTCAACCGATGCGATAACGCCGTCAATAATATCATCGATGTATGTAAAATCCCGCTTCATCGATCCATCACCGAAAACGGGTATCTCTTTATCATCCAGTATCAGCCTTGCGAATTTATGTATCGCCAGATCAGGCCGCTGCCTCGGCCCATAAACCGTAAAAAACCGCAAACACGCCATATCGATCCCGAAAAGATGATGATATGTGTAGCATATCAATTCGCCCGCCTTTTTCGTCGCCGCGTATGGCGATATCGGGTTATCCACGTTATCCGTCTCTGCAAACGGCACCTTCTCGTTATTTCCGTAAACGCTCGAACTCGAAGCGAATATAAATTTCTTAATCCCCGCGCCCCTGGCCGCCTCAAGCATCGAAACCGTCCCAGCCACATTCACATCCATGTACCCAGCCGGGTCTTCGATACTAGGCCGCACCCCCGCCCGCGCCGCCAAATGCACCACAGCGTCAAAATTTCCACCGCCGCAAAGCTCTGCCGCAAAATCCCCGTTGCGTATATCACCCTGGTGAAATTTAAAATTCTCATGCGCTAGCGATTGTGCCAGATTTTTTTTCTTTATCGCCGCGTCATAAAACGGATCAAAGTTATCAAGCCCCTCAACATGCCACCCCATCTTCAGTGCCCGCTCGCACAGATGCGACCCGATAAACCCCGCTGCGCCCGTAACAAGAATTTTCATTTTACCTCACCCTACCTGCCCACGCTGAAATACTTGAATCCCAGCTTCGCCACCCACTTCGGGTCATAAAGATTCCGCCCGTCAAAGATCACCGGCGTCTTAAGCTTCTTGAGCATCAGTTCAAAATCCGGCGTTCTGAA
>MHYB01000113.1:0-9229 GCA_001824635.1 Planctomycetes bacterium GWF2_50_10 | reverse complement strand
CGTAAAGATCACCAGCCCGTCCGCCCCTTCGATAGCCTCATAAGCATTTTTCGCCATCACTACTTTTTCACCAAGTTCGCGCTTCGCCCCATCCATCGCCTCCGGATCGAACGCCCGCACCTTTATGCCCGCCTCAAGAAATTTACCTATGCATCTCATCGCTGGCGCCTCGCGAACATCATCCGTCCTGGCCTTGAACGCCAGCCCCCAAACGCCCAGTGTCAAATCCTTCTGTCCCGCGAAATACTCCAGCACCCGTTTTGCGAATCTGTCCTGCTGTGCAAGATTTGCCTCGTTTACCGCCTCCGCTATCCGCATCGGGCATTTCTGCTGCCGCGCGATATGTATAAGCGCCCGCACGTCCTTCGGAAAACAGCTTCCCCCAAATCCCACCCCCGGATACAAAAACGCGTTGCCGATCCGATCATCAGACCCTACGCCCTGTCGCACACTTTCAATATCGGCCCCAAAGCTCTCGCACAATGCCGACATCTCATTCATAAAAGATATCCTCGTCGCCAGCATCGTGTTAGCCGCGTATTTCGTTATCTCCGCGCTTGCCGGATCCATGCAAAGCAGCCTGCTGCTCTTTCGCATAAATGGCCCGTATATCTGCCGCATGATCTCTATCACCGCTAGGTTCGTCGTCCCAAGGATAACCCGGTCAGGCTTCATGAAATCCTCGACCGCCGCCCCTTCCTTCAAAAATTCCGGGTTGCTCACATAATCGAAAGCCACATTCGTATGCCTGGCCATCAATTCCGATACCGCCTTATGCGTCCCCACCGGCACCGTGCTCTTGGTAACGATTATGCGGTAGTTCGTCATCAGCTTTGCAATATCCGCGCACACATTCAGCACCGCCGAAATATCCGCGCTCCCGTCCGCTGCCGAAGGCGTACCCACGCCAATGAAAATGATCAGCGCATTATCAACAGCCTCTTTCAAGTCCTGCGTGAAATGTAGCCTGCCCGCCGCCGTATTGTGTTTAACTATCTCCGCCAGCCCCGGCTCGTATATCGGCACGATACCCTTATTAAGGTTATCGATCCTGGCCTTGTCACTATCGACGCATATTACCGTATTGCCCACATCCGCCAGGCAAGAAGCCGCAACCAGCCCCACATAGCCGACGCCAACTACGCCAATTCTCATAAAGTATCCTCGTTAATCCCCATTAGTAGAATAAGTCTAACCTAATCCCCATTTTTATCAACCCGCTTTTCTTGACCGCCTCGATATCAGGGATTCTGCCAACTGAACAGCATACTGTTCAAAACCGCTGCGATTATGTCGTAAAAAGCATGCGTCCCCGCCGTAATCCCAAAACCCCTCACCGCGAATAGCCCCGCAAAATACACCCCCGCCAGCGTCCGGAAAATAAACGCCGTCCACGAAAATGCCGCCGTCGTGGCAAATCGCCCGTCTATGAAAATTATATGGTGGTGCGCGCTGAAAAGCCCCGCCGATATGAACACCGATACCAGCAATGCCGTGCTGTGATCCATCCCCACCACATCAAAAAGCAGCAGCATCAGCAAAGTGATAAATATCAGCCGGAATATAAGCTCCTCATAAATTCCCGCCCCGATACCCGTTATAATATTCGCAAGCAGGGGGCTTGTGCTCTTGGCCGGCGCCTTGGGCGTTGCCGGCATCTGTCCCACGCCCACCGCCTGGTATTTGGTAACCATCGGAGCCTTAGCGATCGTCGTCTTGGCCTGGCATTGCCAAACCTGGGCCGCATTAGGTGCCGCAGGCCTGTTAAGCAGCAAACTTAGCACTATCAGCGGTATCGCCAGCATCGCGCATTCGCCCATCATCGGCATAAGGTCCTTGAGGTTGATGCTCCACTTCGTCCGCGAAGTTATCTGAAGAGCAAGCAGTATTACCACTACCGCCAGCGGAGCCGCCACAAATGCGAAATTGCTCCCGAACCCCGCCCATTCCAGGAGTTCCTTTAGCCACACAAACGAAACCACCCGTAGCGACTGCCTCAGCTCATCCGTATTTACAAGTACCGTGCCTATCTCATAGATGACGATGAACGGAATCAGGTAAACCAGTGAATAGATCGGCCTGCTAGTACGTTCCAGGTATGAATCCCGCGCGAAATTGAAAAGCTGGCTTGTCCCGTATTGGCTTGAACTTTTGCTTTTACTGCTCGACATCTTGTTCGCGATTGCACTCCTTAATAACCGCAGTGTACATTATAACATTTCAAAAAACAAGCTCGCCCGCAATTTACCAGCCCACGGTGGCAACCGTGGGTTTAGAATTCCACCGCCCTTCTCCAAATCCCTGCAAGGTGAGATAAAACTTTTTACAAAGCCCGATTTTCCCCTTTAGAATTTGTTTGAACTTTGATAATATTTTAACCAACTGTAGCTCACATAGTTCTTCAGCCACGGACGTGGCGATAGGGAGTAGCCCATATCGTAAGATATGGGAATAAAGCCGCAACCAATCCCATCTCTCTCTTTTTTAAAAGCCCCGGATGGGGCGAAAGAAAGTTCAACATCGTGAGCACACTGCTAAAATGTTACGAAATCTGATTTTTGTGTTTTAGTGCTTGTGAGTTGTAAAATAATAAGCTGTCTGGTTTTAAACTCGCAACTCGCAACCGGTAACCCGTAACTCGCAACAAAAACGAATGTCAAAAATTCACGAGATATATTCGGTTCTTTTCAAATCCTACGGCCCCCAGCACTGGTGGCCCGGCGATACCCCCTTTGAAATCGCCGTCGGCGCGATACTCACCCAGAATACCAACTGGAAAAACGTCGAAAAAGCTATAAACAACCTCAAAGCCGCCTGCGTACTCGAGCCAGCCGCCCTCTACGATCTCCCAATACCCAAACTCGCCGAGTACATAAAACCCGCCGGCTACTTCAATATAAAGGCAGGCCGCCTCAAGAACTTCCTTAACTGGCTCTGCGATTCCCACAGCGGCGATCTTGCAAGCCTCGAAAAAATTTCCACCTCAACCCTCCGCGAAGAACTTTTAGCCGTCAAAGGCATCGGCCCCGAAACCGCCGATTCCATCCTCCTCTACGCCCTCAATCGCCCCGTTTTTGTAGTCGATACCTACACCGCCCGCCTGGCAGTCCGCCACAATCTCATAGATGAATCAAGCTGCAACTACCACGAGCTTCAGGATATCTTCGCCTCATCCCTCGACCGCGACCAAAAACTCTTCAACGAATTCCACGCCCTAATCGTCTGCGTCGGCAAAGACTACTGCCGCCCCCGCCCCCTCTGCGACCTCTGCCCCCTAAGCCACCTCCCCCGCAACACTTAGTATCATGGACTTTTTGACTTTGCTTCTTTTCTAACCTGTTGTATATTCTTACCATGCTTCACAAAGTGAAAAAGAACCATATTAAGCCAAGATCACAATCCGCTAGGCACGGTACTGATATCGACATTGCCGCGCTTAAGGCTAATCTCAACCGATCTTACGCCCAGCGCATCCGCCGCCACCAGCTTGCACTTGACAAATTACATGAGCTTCAAAAAACAGGTTTAATCAAATCGCCTAACAATAGCCAAGCCCAAGCAGCTTTGATAAGTCTATTTAGGGTTGATGAACTGATAGCATATAGCCAAATATCTAACCCAGCTTGAGAAATTTAGCCCATCTCCCGATTTATAAAATAATCCAACCTTCGCCTATAGCCTTATTTCTTGTTCCTTGTAACTTGTTCCTTCCTTATTTAAAATACATACACAAACTTTCAGGCAAGTAGGGGACCAGAGAATACTATGAAGTACTGCTTGATGATTATCATCATGGTAACAGGCGTTGCCTGTGCACAAGTAGACCCCTGTGGCATGGCAGAATTCAGACCGCAGCGCAGACCATGGTCCCAGCAGTACATGGCACAACTCAAAATGCCCGCGGGTTTCGTGATAAACGTTTTTGCTGGCCAATTGGGCAACGCCCGTATGCTTGCTGTCGACAGCGATTCTGCTGTCTATGTAACATGCCCGTCGCAAAACCGTGTAACAGTTATGCTCGACAAAGATCGTGATGGCTCGGCAGAATCAATACACACTCTGTTTAGCGATTTGCCTGATGTTCACGGTATAACTATAGACGGCAATACAATGTATTTAGCAGCGCCCCAGAAGGTCTGGCTCAGTCGGCGCCAGGGCACTTCCTGGTCAAAACCCACGATCATCATCAACGACCTGCCTCCGGGACCGTGGCACCAGAACCGCACGCTCGCAGTCGGTCCGGATCGCAAACTCTATATCTCCGTGGGTTCAAGCTGTAATGCCTGCAAAGAAATAAATCCTGAGTATGCAGCAATTCTGGTTTGCGAACTAGACGGAACCGGCCGAAAGCTGTACGCCAGCGGGCTAAGGAATACAATCGGTTTTGATTTTCATCCTGTCACCAGGCAAATGTGGGGAATGGATCACGGTTCCGATTGGCGAGGCAATAGCATACCTCCTGAAGAGCTTAACCTGTTGCTGCCGGGCAAAAATTACGGCTGGCCTTATGCATACGCAAATCAGCAGATAGATCCATTTATGGAAGATCCTCCTGGTAAGACCAAAGAGGCTTATGCCCTTGACACCCAGCCCGCTGTGCTTACTTATACGGCACACAGCGCGCCGATCGGCATGTGTTTTTATGATGCCAACCAGTTCCCGCCATATTACAAAAATTGTGCTTTTGTTGCCTTTCACGGCTCGTGGAATCGCTATCCGCCATCCGGCTACAAGATCGCAATGATCAAATTTGATGAGCAGGGCCGCCCAATTCGCTTTGAAGATTTCGTGACGGGCTTTCTAATAGAGGATGCAAATGCATACTTCGGCCGCCCAACCGGCGTTGCCGTAAATACAGATGGCTCACTTCTTTTCGCCGATGACGTCAATGGCTATATTTACCGCGTAAAATACAACCCGAATCTAAGTTCTAATCTATAAAACTAATTACCGCGACAAAAGTTGAACTTTGAAATGCAAATTTGATATTTGAAATTCGCAATTTGAAATCTCATATAGCCCAACAGTTCCCTTATCTCTTTCAAATTTATAACCTTCGCCCATCTTGTTTCTTGTTCCTTGTAACTTGTTCCTTCCTCCTTTAAAATACCCCCATGCACAAATTAGTTCGCCAGGTAAGATTTTCGATAAACCCTTTCGGCCCCAACCCGGCAGGGCATAACTCATTTGCCTCAAATCCGCCTGGCGAAGGCTTGGCTCTCTATTTCGCGCTCTGGGTCGAAATTCAAGGCCCGATCGCCCCCGACACCGGCTTTGTCCTCAACGTAACCGATATAGATAAAGCTGTCCGCTCTTTCGTCGTCCCGCATTTCACGAAATTCATTCAAGGCCGCTTCTGGGATGCCGAAAACATCAGCTTTAAAGACCTCGCGTTGCTTTGCGCCCAAAGCTGGGAAATTCTCGAAAATCCCCTTGCCCCCGCCGCCTTGATCTCTCTCAAGCTCGAACTTAGCCCATTCAGATCGCTATCAATAAACTCAAAACAGGTAACTTCAATGAACATCAGCGAAAAATTCGAATTCGCCGCCACCCACACCCTGTGGAACTCAAAATTCACCCCCGAAAAAAACTTCGAACTCTTCGGCAAATGTGCCAACCCCACCGGCCACGGCCATAATTACGTCATCGAAGTCGTCCTCAATGTCCCCGCAGACTACCCCTGGCCCGGCATCGGCGCAATAGAAAAGATCATCGACGAAAATTTCATCTCCCTGGTAGACCACAAAAACCTCAACCTCGACGTGCCCGATTTCAAAACCCTAAACCCCACAGTGGAAAACATCGCCGTCGTAGCCTGGCGAAAACTAACCCCCGCTTTAGCCCCCGGCCTTTTAGACCGAATAAACGTATGGGAAACCGACAAAACCTACTGCAGCTACAACGGCAGTTAATTATTGTAATAATCCCGTGGCACGGTCTAGCGTAGCTAGGCCGTGAAAACTTATCTCTGTGTCCTCTGTACTACAATCCTTCAACTTCTTGTTTTTTCTGGGCTTGATTTGTCAATCACATTAACCTAAATCGGTTGCCGCTCGATAGTTGTATTTGTTTTGAATTTTCTATTTTCTTGTATTTGAATTTGTTTGTGATTTGGTAACTTGTCATTTGTAATTTGTTTCGGAATTCGAGCTTAGTGCTTCGGGTTTGGTTGCGGCCACCGGCCGTGCCGTGATCTCTGTGGCTAAATTCTTTTTAAATAATCAGTGCAATCCGTGTAATCAGTGATTAAGATTTTCTTTTAAATCCATATACTTAAGGGTTCACAATGAAAATTCTAATCACAGGCGGCGCCGGCTTCATCGGCTCTCATCTCTCCCAGCGGCTCCTCGAACAGGGCCACAGCGTAACCGTTATCGATAATCTCTCCACCGGCTCGCTCGATAACATCGCCAGCCTGCGCCAAAATCCCGCTTTCACCTTCGTCTACGATAACATCCGCAACACCTCCATGATGGGCATGCTCATAAAAGAATGCGACTGCGTCTATCACCTCGCCGCCGCCGTCGGCGTCCAGCTCATCGCCAACCAGCCCGTCCAAACCATCGAAACCAACATCCACGGCACCGAGGTCGTCCTCGAAACCGCAAACAAGTTCTCAAAAAAAGTCTTCATCGCCTCCACCTCCGAAGTCTACGGCAAAAGCGAAAAATCCCCGTTCCGCGAAGACGATGATACCGTCCTTGGCTCAACTATCTACTCCCGCTGGGCCTACGCCGCCTCGAAAGCCGTCGATGAATTCCTCGCCCTGGCCTACCATCAGGAATATGGCCTGCCAATAATAATCGCCCGCCTCTTCAACACCGTCGGCCCGCGCCAGACCGGCAAATACGGCATGGTCATCCCGCGCTTCGTAGAATCCGCACTCAAAAATGAACCGCTCACGATCTATGGCACCGGCACCCAGTCCCGCTGTTTTTGCTTTGTTGGCGATGTGATCGATGCCATCACCGGCCTGATGAATTCACCCGCCGCCCCGGGCAGGGTATACAACATCGGCTCAACCGAAGAGATCACCATGAACGACCTCGCCGACCGCATCGTCCGCCTTACCGGCTCAAAAAGCACAAAACGCCTCATCTCCTACAGCGAGGCTTACGGCAAACCCTTCGACGACATGCTCCGCCGCGTCCCTTCCCTCGAACGCATCCAAAGCGTCATAAATTTCCAGCCCAAAACCACTCTCGACCAGACCCTCAACTATATAATTGAATTTGAACGCCAAAAAATGTTAAAATAGCCTCATGTCAATGAAGTCGCAGACAGCAGCCCTGGAGTCGCTTGCCCAGCTTGCACCTGTCGATCTCGCCAGGCTCGCCGGTTCCATAAGCCGACCAGCTCCACTCGCCGCCCGATTAGCGATGTCCGCAAAACCCTACCTCTGCCCATACCATATAATGATGGAATTCATGCCCCACAAAGGTGCCATTCTCGACATCGGCTCAGGCAACGGCCTCTGGCTCTACCTCCTCTGCCGACTCGAAAAAATAACCCGCGGCCTAGGCATCGACACCAATGAAAAGAAAGTCGACCTCGCCAATTCCCTCCGCAAAGGCGACTCTCTCGAATTCCTAACCCTTGCCCCCTTAGACCCCTGGCCAGCCGGCTATTTTGACTATGTCTCCGTAATCGACGTCCTCCGCTATGTACCCCCGCCAGGCCAGCAGGATTTCATCCTCCGCCTCCGCGATTGTGCCGTCCGCACCGTTATCTTCAAAGACCTCGACCCCGCCGCCTTCATCAAACGCCCCCTAAGCACATGCCATTCTCTCCTCACCACCCGCCAAATGCCCCACTACTGCTCCCCCGAAACCGTAACCCGCTGGCTGGATCAGGCCGGCTTCAAAGTAAACTTCAAAACCCGCACCGACATGCTCCACCTCCCCCATTACATCCTCATCGCCGAAAAAAAGTAAAGCCTCTCTCTATCCCCGCCCCACTTTTCTGCTTATAATACCCCATTATGAATAGAACAATTTTGTTATACCTGCTCGTACTAGCCCTCGCCTGCGGCCTATACATATCAACCGCCGCCCCATCCGTACTATGGCAGGACAGCGGCATGTACCAATACCGAATCCTCCACAACGATATCCAAGGCTCCCTTGGCCTGGCCCTCGCCCACCCGCTTTATCACATGGTCGGCATCGCTATAAAATATATCTGCCCCGGCGACCTCGCCCGCAACATAAACCTCATCTCCTCCGTGTCTGCCGCCATCACCGTAGCCAACATATTCCTCCTTATCCGTCTTTGGCTCGGCTCCTTCTGGCCCGCCCTCATCGCAGCTGCAACCGCCGCCTTCTCCCACACCCTCTGGCAGCACGCCGCAATAGCCGAAGTCTACGCCACCGCCACCGCCTTCATCACAACCGAACTTCTCTTGGTCTTTGCCTACATCAAGACCAGCCAAAAAAAATACTTGTATCTCCTCGCCCTCACAAACGGCCTGGCCCTCGCCAACCACCTCTTCGCCGTCCTCTCACTTGCCTGCTGGGGCATTTTTGTACTCACCATGGTTTTCCGCAAAAAACTCCCCGCCCATTGCCTCGCCATAATGGCCGCCCTCTGGATCTTTGGCGCCTTACCTTACGAATACCTCATCACCAAACAATACCTCGCCACCGGCGACCTCGCCGCCACCATCCGCTCAGCCCTTTTCGGCGAAGGCTTCAGCTCCGCCGTCCTTAACTCGCACCTCACCGCCCGCGTCATTAAAGAAAATATCATGTTCCTCGCCATGAATTACCCCACCCCCAATATTATCCTGTTTTTTGCCGGCCTCTGGGCCGTCTTCAAAATCGGCCCCCGCATCTGGGCCGTCCTCCTCATAGCCCTCACCGCCATTTTCTACATCTTCGCCTTCCGCTACACCGTCCCGGACCGCTACGCCTTCTTCATGCCTTTTTATTGCGTCGTACCCATTTTCGTCGGCGCCGCTTTCGCATATATTTTCAAACCCGCCCGCCAGAAAATCGCCGGCCCAATCTGCCTCATCCTCGCCCTTATGCCGATACCCGCATACATGGCCCTGCCCTCAATCGTTAAAAAAGCCCACGTCTCCCTCGGCACCACCCGCACCATTCCGTACCGCGACGACTACACCTACTTCCTCCAGCCTTGGCAGCACTGCAACACCGGCCCGCAAAGATTCGCCACCGAGGCCCTCACCTCCGTCGCGCCCGATTCCATCATTTACGCCGATGGCACA
>MHYB01000112.1:18686-18945 GCA_001824635.1 Planctomycetes bacterium GWF2_50_10 | reverse complement strand
ATTTTTCCATAAATTATCTATTACTCTTAATAAAATAAACAATAATTGCCCCAACGAGTACCATTATTCCGCCAATAAAATAAAATATAGTTAAAGAAGTTTTTATATCCATATCGTTTAATTATTATTAAGCTTAATATCCAAAAAGCGATAGAAAATAATAATCCGAAAATCGCCAAAGTTAAATCACTGCTATTTATTAAAACACTTACAAACATTGAGGCAAAAAATATCTGAGCCGCATCCCTGA
Source organism: Planctomycetes bacterium GWF2_50_10 (assembly GCA_001824635.1). Lineage (GTDB taxonomy): Bacteria > Planctomycetota > Phycisphaerae > Sedimentisphaerales > GWF2-50-10 > GWF2-50-10. The sequence continues at coordinate 18,695 of MHYB01000112.1, read as the reverse complement.
GTATTCCAG
>MHYB01000112.1:17419-18647 GCA_001824635.1 Planctomycetes bacterium GWF2_50_10 | reverse complement strand
AAATAAAACACAGGGGCAATAGTTTATTCTTGGTTTTTAAGAATAATTTAGCCCCGACTACGACAACAAGCGACCGCGTTTTAGCGTAGTCAAGATAAAAATGCTGAAATTTGAAACAATAAAAAAAACGACGCTCGGCATTACACGCGCGCGTCGCCTATTGCTCATTTTCCTCACCCCCTACTCCTCAAAGTAAAAAGCAAACCTTGCCCCCTTTATATCGTATCCTTTCTTTGCGAGTTTTTCACAGGCAGAGGCAATCCGTTTACCCAGCTCTCCGTTCTCAACCGCTATTAAGGGAAAAAATACCCCATCCCCTCTCAGCCCATCCAACAAGTATTTACGCGCCTCTTCAATGCCATTCGGTTTTCCTTCTTTTGCCGCCACGACAAACATCGGATTTCCGCTCGATGGAAGCGGAACAATGGCAAAATTGGGTTCGCAGACGCCAAAATTGACTCTGGACAGGTCCGCTTGACGCAATAATGGCGGCGCCGCAGACCAAAACACAACAACCAAAACACAAAAAATCAACGATATCACTGCCCACTTCTTATCCATATTCATTCTCCTAAATAAAGAACAATAAATAACTCAAAATACACTAATTAAATGATAGCATATACGCTAAAAAATGTCAATGGCTCGGCTATTTTTATCTATAAAATAAAAACTTATCCATTTGATGTTTTTTGGCAAGACCTCTTTTATTTTTTCTGACCATTCTATGGCAACGATATTTTCCGGATTGGAAATAATTTCCTTAAATCCCAAATCCGAAATTTCTTTTGAATCTTTTATGCGATAACAATCAAAATGATAAAAATCATGGAACATAGAACATGGAACATGAAACTTTTTATAAACCACGAATGTCGGGCTTAAAATTTTTTCTTTCACTCCCAGTCCTTTGGCGAAACCCTGCAAAAAGCAGGTTTTCCCTCCGCCCAACTCGCCCTTTAATCCAATCACAAAAGCCCCATCAAGAAAACACGATCGTGGCTGATTGACGACGGTTTTTCTTTGCTTCAATTCTAAAATTTCTTTCGCAAATTTTTCTCCCAATTTTTTTGTTTGATTAGGGTTATTTGTGATATACTTTGTTTCCATAAAATCTTAAAAATCAAAAATCAGAATGACAAATCAAAATGTTGAAATGAATTTTACGGAAAATGTTTTTTTGGAAATCAGGTATTTTAACATTTTACATTATCATTTTGATTTTTGA
>MHYB01000112.1:13708-17337 GCA_001824635.1 Planctomycetes bacterium GWF2_50_10 | reverse complement strand
TAATCCTTAATGATCGCGATATCCTTGTTCATAACTCTCTTATTCAGCTCAGCAGTTTTTTCAAAGTCTGCACAAATTCCAGGGATGCCGTTGATAAGAACTGCGCCCAACGTAGCATTATCCTTGTTGAAAGCTGCCTTAAAGAGGGTGAAATCTTTGTTCATAACTGGCTTGCCCAGTTCAAGCAATCCGTCAGCATCACCATTGCACTGCTTCCTGAATGCCCAGCAATTCGGTCTGCCCCAAGCAGCCCAAGCGGTATAAGCTTCACCAACAGGACGGGTTAAACCAGCAGCAGTATACTTGAAAGCTTCGCGGCTCAGAACGATAGGAGCCGACACTGCGGATTCAATCGCTGTATCTGCTGCACAACGTGCCTTCACGGTCACTGTATAGCTGCCGGCTGCGGTATAAGTGTAAACATGCGTCTGTGTGGCAGCGCCCCATTCACCTGTAACACCATCGCCGAAGTCAAACTGATACGCAAGTGCATGACCAGCACTGCTTGTGGCACCAGTGGCTACGAAAGTCTCAGTACGACCGCCATTGACCTTATCAGCAACAGCAGGAGCCGCTGTCGTCTTTGTCACTGTCGGGGCCGAAATCGTTTCTACATCAGCAGTAATTGTTGCCGTAACTGAGTCAACTGTTGCGCCTTCTGCACTTTCCATCACAACACCGCCGCGATAGGTATCTTCTTCAGCAACGGTAACTGTGCAAGCCTTATCAACGGTAACAGTCAGCAGTGTGCCGCTTGCACCAGGAGCTGAGGTGCCAGTATAAAGCGAACCCAAAGCAACGACCAGCTTGCCAGTGCCGATACCACTGCTAGCTGCACCAGGCAGACCAGCCGGTTCAACTGGAGTGTTGTAATCGCTTACCACGCCATCTGCAATCACAATGCTGCCCGGGAAAATACCATACTTGGCGCCTTCGCCCGTCTGGAACCCGCCGACCGCTGTGAATACTGCGCCGTTATCGGCTGTGATAACCAGGCCAAACGCCCGTGCACGACTCGCCGCATCGGCGCCGTTGCCGGCCCAACCGATAGTGACGGTCTTGGTCGCATTGTCGCCGTCCGCTGTCAACGTGACAGCCATCGCCGGGCTTGCAATGAGCAGAGCCATAAGTACAAATAATGCTTTCTTCATCAAACACCTTCCTTTTCTTCTCTTCTTAAATGTATCGCCCCGGCCAACACAGCGGGAGCGACTTGGTTCGAACTTTTCCGAGAATCTTAAGCCTCTTAAATCTGTGCAATCTTTTCTTAAAATCTGTGCCATCTGTGGCACAATCCGTGGCTTAAATTCTCTCTCTATGAACTTTTAAAAAAATCTGCGTTAAAAACTTCTTAACTGTGAAATCAGTGCCAATCTGCGTATCTGTGGCACAATCTGCGAAAATCTGTGTATCTGTGGTACGGTATGCTATTTATTTGCTAACTTAATCTATTGAAAGTAGGAATTGATAATTTCGTTTTTGATCGGCCGATAAGAATAAATCTCACCAGCCTGATAAGTTAGCTCTCATCACCTCCTCTCACCTTATTGTCTCCTTTTTACTTCTCACAACAGGTTTCGGCTCTTCACCGATGATTCACAAGTGTAATTTAACATATTGAACCGTCTCAATCAAGGAGAAAGTACCTCGATTCGGAGGAATTTTTCCATTTTTTAACACTGAAACCCCCCATTTTATCTCCATTTCACGCTGGTTTCTGGGTGCTGGTTGCTCTGGTGCCAGCTGCTAGCTGCCTTCTTCTCTTCAGGCACTTAGGCCCTTTGGCAACTTAGGCACTTAGGCACGCTCTCTCTCACTTTTCACTCTCTCGCCTCTTACTGCCTTAATTCGACGTTGGACGTTGAGCGTTGAACGTTGGACGTTCATTTTTAAAACTTCTGTGGCCCTCGGTGATCTCTGTGGCTAATTTCTAGCTTTTGCCTCTTCCCTGTTGCCCATTGCCTTTTTTTACCACTGCCCTTACAATACCCACGTTTTAAACTCGTAACCCGTAACCCGTAACCCGCAACCAACTTATGTTCCAAGGCCGACTAATACTAACCCGCCTCACACTAATGGCCGTTAGCCTTGCGCTTGTCGCCCTCGGCATTTTAACCATTTACGGCATCCAGAATCCCGCCCCAGCCGCCTCAGACCCAAATATTGCCTCATCTAGCCCAGCTTCCTTCGACGAAACTAACTGGGATCTCGCCGATTTCTCCAAATGGCAGAACTGGCAAAAGCAAATTGCCTTTGCCCTCACCGGCCTGGCCGCCTTTTTCGCCGTCAACTTATTCAGCTACCGCCGCCTCGGCTCCATCTCCTATATCCTCTATGCCCTCGCCGCCGCCCTGCTCTTATTCGTTTTGGTAGGCAAATATGCCCATCTTACCCCCCTGGTACCCCCCGTTTATGGCGCTTGCCGCTGGATAGCCGTCCCCTTCATCGGAACAGTGCAACCCTCGGAAATCGCAAGACTTACGCTAGTTATCGCCCTCGCCTGGCACCTCCGCGTAAGGCTCAATAATTCCAGCTTCTCCTCGCTCTTACTCCCGCTGGCGCTTGCACTTACGATCATTTTCCTAATCGTCCTCGAACCCGACCTCGACCTTATTATACTGCCAGCGGTTTTTGTGATGCTTTTCGCAGCTGGGGCGAAGGTTAAGCACCTGGCGATGATAGTCCTTATCTTTGCGATGTCTTTCCCGCTGCTGTGGATGGGCCTCAAAGATTACCAAAAAGAGCGTTTTGCCGGCATATTGCTTCAAAATACCTGGTTTCGTGACCAGGTAGCCCAGCGTCCCGGCTTATGCAAATTGCTGCTCAACCGCCCGAATGTCGGCAATTACGAAAACAACGAAGGCTACCAGCTTACCCATTCAAAACTGGCCATCGCTACCGGCTCGCTTACCGGCCAAGGCTTCGGCCAAGGACCATATATAAGGTATAACATGCTCCCCAAGCGGCAAAACGACTTCATTTTCGCGATTTTTGCTCACCAGTGGGGCTTTTGGGGGTCAGCGGGCTTGCTAACCTTATATGCCATGCTCATCGGCCTGGGTCTTTCGATAGCTCTGCAAACAAGCGACCCCTTCGGCCGACTCATGGCCGTTGGCATCGGTGCCCTTTTGGCCTTCCAGATCACGATCAACGTATTTGTAACCCTCGGCCTGGTTCCCGTCACCGGCCTTACCCTCCCCCTGATGAGCTACGGCGGCTCAAGCCTGGTTACTACTATGATCGCCATCGGACTCCTTAATAACATCGCCCGCCATCGCGGGTCATAATTGTGAAGGAATTTATGCGTAAGTCATTATTTTTAACATTATTAATCGCGGTTTCCCCAATTTTCGCAGCCGAAAAACAGTACTTTGCCGTTTTCATGGACGGCAAAAAGATCGGCCATGCCGTGCATACCCGTCTGGCGGAAGCTGAACAGGTAACGACCACGCAGGCTATCGACCTTAACATATCCCGTTCAGGCTTGCAAATGCATGTCGCCCAGAGCGAAACATGCTACGAAACCCCCGCAGGCCAGCCGCTTGGCTTTAAATCCGTCATGGAAATGAGCGGCATGAAGCAGGTCGTTAGCGGCAAGATCATCGGCCCCGACATGAACGTAACCACAG
>MHYB01000112.1:9996-13676 GCA_001824635.1 Planctomycetes bacterium GWF2_50_10 | reverse complement strand
CGCCAGCCATGTTAAAGGTGGTCTGGGCCTTGGTAAGTGTTACAACTCTGCCAAGCAGGTCGATCTTTTTCACCCGGAGCGATGATGGCGATCGACGCCAATGTTCTCATTATGGGAGCCGAAAAGATCGACCTGCTTGGCAGAGTTGTAACACTTACCAAGGCCCAGACCACCTTTAACATGGCTGGCGGACAGATGGTTGAAACCGCATACATCGATGCCGAACTGGTTCCGCAAAAAAGCGTCACGCCTGCCATGGGCTTTAACATCGAACTTGTGGCGTGCGATAAGACTTTTGCACTAAGCAATAATGACGTGGTGGATTTCATCGACAAGTCGATGGTCCCCTGCCCCGTATCGCTCAAAAACGCGACCGCAGCAGGATCCGTCAAATACACCATTGTTTCCAAAAGCGGCTCAAAACTATCCTTCCCTGTCACCTCCGCCCAGGCCGTAACCTCCGCCGGTGCCCAAACCATTCTCACCGTAACCCGGCAAACCCCCAAGCCAGGCGCAAAACTGCCTTACACCGGCTCTGATACAAACGCACTCAAAGCTTTGAAACCTTCCGTTTACGTCCAGAGCGATTATAAGGATATCAAGCTCCTCGCAGATAAAGCCGTCGCCGGCGCAACCGATGCCGCCACTGCTGCTGCGAACATCGAAAAATTCGTGCGTACCTATATATCCGAAAAAAATTACTCTGTCGGCTATGCCTCCGCAACCGAAGTCGCGCAGTCTCGACAGGGGGACTGCACCGAGCACGCTGTGTTGATGACCGCGATTTGCCAGGCCGCCGGAATACCTGCCAAAGTCGCGTTCGGATTGCTCTATGTCGATGAATTCGGCTCACGCAAAGACGTCTTCGTCGGCCATGCCTGGACACAGTGCCTGATAGGCGATAAGTGGGTGGATTTTGACGCGACACGCCATGCGGTCGGGCCTACAAGGATAACGATGGGGACGGGCAACGGCGATCCGGAACAATTTTTCTCAATGGTCGCCATCTTCGGCAATTTCACAATCGCCAGCGCCGAAGTTAAATGAGGCTTGGGGCAAGGTTTTTTAACTTGCGCAAGTGGGGAAGGGGTAGGGACCCAATTTAATATTTAAAATTTTCGATTTAAAATTGCAAAAACAGCATTTTTTAGTGCGGCAGAGCGGTTTTTGGTGGGCTTGCGCAAGTTGTTGTACATGTTAAAAAGTGTGTCAAGTGGATTTTTGGGGGGTGTCAGGGGGGTGAAAAGGTCAAAAAGAAACGATAAAAATTAAAAAATGGAGAAAACAGTCACTTGACAGCCATCCCTACTTGTACTATTATAAGTAGTACAATGCTAATCAAAATAGATCAAACTTCTGGCCGTGCGGTCTACTTGCAAATAGTAGATCAGGTAAAACACGCGGTGGCAGTTGGTAAACTGGCCCCCGACTCCAGGCTTCCTACCATCCGCCAGCTTGCGGCGGAGCTTGTCATCAATCCAAATACCATTGCAAAAGCCTACCGCCAGCTCGAATCAGAAGGCATTGTCGCATCGCGTCCTGGAGCAGGCGCGTTCATTGTAAACACAGATTCTGCTCTTAGCCTGGCCGTACGCAAAAAGCTTATGTGCGAACTGATAGACCGTCTCCTTGTTGAAGCCATCCACATGAACATCGATCGCCCCACACTTGAAAGCTGGATAAGCGAGTGTGCACGAAAATTTAATTTTGAGCTTAAAAAGGAAATTCCGTGATGGAAAACGTCATTGAAATTCAAAATTTGACGAAATTCTTCGGCGGCAAATGCGTGCTGGAAAATATCAATCTCAAAATCCCGCAAGGCACAGCATACGGCCTGCTCGGCCGCAACGGCGCGGGCAAGACAACGCTCATTCGCATGCTGATGGGTTTGGATTCTCCAACGGCAGGGACAATAAGCATTCTTGATAAAGACCCTTTTGAGCTAGCACCGGCTGACCGGGCGCGTATCGGTTATGTTGCAGAAGGCCATCACCTTATTCAAGACTACAAAGTTTCGCGCCTGATAGATTTAGCGAAGTCGCTTTCGCCAAATTGGGATAATCAGCAGTTCGCCCGACTTCTTACCGTTTTCAAATTCCCGACTACGTCGAAAGTTCGCCAGCTGTCCACGGGCCAGCGGGCGCAGCTGAATCTATCCCTGGCGCTTGCGATACAACCCGATATCCTCATCCTCGACGATCCCACGCTGGGCCTTGATACCGTCGCGCGCCGACAGTTTCTTGAACTGGCAGTCGATCTCATCAGCTCGCAGAATCGCACCGTACTTTTCAGCTCGCATATCCTTTCTGATGTAGAACGCATTGCAGACCGCGTGGGCATCCTCATTGGCCGGCACCTCGCAGTCGACTGCGATCTGGAATACCTCAAACAGAGCATCCGCAAATTCCGCCTCCGATTCGATACCGGCATCCCAGAAAAAATCCACCTCACAGAAATCGTCCGCCAAAGCCGCACCAATGGCGAACTAATCCTGACAATCGCAAACTGGGATACTATAAAAGAACAAATCCTGGATCTCTACAAACCCGCTGATGTAACCGAAGTGCCCATGTCCCTCGAAGACATCTTTATCGAATGCTCCATCCAGCAGGAGGTATCATGCTAAAACTCATAATACGTGAATTCATAGATCAGGCCGTTCTGTTCATTATTGCCGCAATGATATCTTCTGCAGCGGCAATAGCATTATTTTACAATAAAAGCAGCAATGCCGCTGGAAGTCCATTTGGTTTATTACTCTTTGCACCTCCTGTCTGCCTTCTATTTGGCATGGCCCAGACTAATCTGGATGTAAAACGCAGGGCTCTTGCGTTTTTGATTACACTTCCAACCAGCAGATTACAAATTTATATGGCAAAAATTATATCAGGCTGTATATGGATTCTTATTCTTACTGTGCCAAGCTCTCTGGCACTATGTCAGCTCTCCTGGTCAGCAATGTTCCCAGCACGTTTGAGTTTTTTACTGACAAATACGCTAGTTACCTTATATCTGATTATGCTGATATGGCACGGCTTTGGCATGCTGATTGGGTTTTTCCATGAAAGAGTGTGGTTGATCTTTTTATGTTTCGTTGCCATTGTGTTTTATGGCGTATTCATATTCATTTGCATATCAGGAGCATCGATAGGTTTTCTGGCTTTAATTTGTATAGCCTTATATTCAGTCGGCTTGATTCATTTCAAACAAATGCATACATAGGAAATATATTATGCTTAAAAAATATGGAAGTCATATAAAAATTGCCCTTACAGGCTTGCTTTTAATAACGCTTGTGAGCGCGATCGTAATGGTCTTGAGATTTTGCTCCTTGCCTGATCAAATAACTACTGAAATCAAAATATCCGACTTAAAATCGCCTGACTTCAACGATAGCAAATCTTCGCAGAATGCTATAAAAGTCACTTTCGAACCCAAACGCGATATGATCGGCCTCTTACGTTTTGTAAACCTTCCTACTCCAGGCTTTGACCCAGCGAAGGTCACGAAAACCCATCGCATAATCTCGGCACACTATGACAAACGAACAGGCCTCGTAATTTGCAACATTCTGGTAATGGAACAGGACCAAACAGAAAAAACCAATCTCGTTTATATGGGCCCCCATGGTATCGCCGCAAAACCCGATTCCGCACTGGGCAAATTTAAAAAAGCCCCGC
>MHYB01000112.1:9743-9988 GCA_001824635.1 Planctomycetes bacterium GWF2_50_10 | reverse complement strand
TGAATCCGCCCTGTCTTCATTTTCAACCACTGTGCTGATTTTTGATCCGGAGAGCCGTCAATTATATACTTTTGACCCATTTGCACTTACCTACACTGAAAGCCTCCCAATCAGAAATGACATACAGCCGGTAAAAATATCTACTCTATTCGTTATCGGCAACAGAAACTGGAGTATAACTATAGGCTACCCTGCTCAAGCTTTAAGCCATCCTGCTCAAGAAATCGACACCTTGATATTAGACA
>MHYB01000112.1:764-9727 GCA_001824635.1 Planctomycetes bacterium GWF2_50_10 | reverse complement strand
CGTCCTGAATACTGCAACTATGACACTATCGAATTCCGTCGCCTTTATTCCGCATGTTGATAAAAATCCATTGCAGATGCTGGCTTTTGCCGCAGTGCACAGATCACTCAATTTCAAGGACGTTTATATTACAGCCTCTGTACCGGATAACGGCGATGCGCTGCATGTTAGAATCTATGATGATAAAGGCAAAATACTCTACGATAACATAAACTACACTCCCGGCCTGGATGGCCGCCTTATCACCAGCATTACTGCACAATCTTTCCTGCCGTTTATCTCATGTGTAAGTTCTTACTGCCTTGGGCCGTACTTCACAGCCATGGATTCGTACCAATCTTTTTTCCTGGTGCCCCATGTATTACTTGCCGGTACTAGCCGAATGACTGATAGCCGCCTCATTATGCCGGTGTTTTTCTTGTTTTGGCCTTTGCTTGTTGGCGTTATCTTGGCATGTCTGACTCTGCGCAATGCAAAACAACTCGGTATTCCAAATAAAAGTTGCTGCCCTTGGTTTTTAGGCGTCTTGTTTTTTGGTGTCCCCGCATTTTTAACCTGGTTGTGCGTTCGCCCCAAGATAACAATGATCACCTGTAACTCCTGCGGCCTGCCACGCAGACCCGATACCGAAAAATGCCACCATTGCGGTGCGAAACTAACCCTCCCCGCGCCTCAAAATGCGTTTAGCGTTAAAAATCCAGCTGGCACGGCAATTCCTAAATGAAACCAGAATAAATTTTGCAAGGGTGAATTCTAAACCCACGGTTGCCACCGTGGGCTGGCAGAGGAAAAAAGCTCGAAGCAAATTACAAATAAATTCAAAACACGGCAAATTCAAAAACCTTTCGCCCCTGCTGGGGCTTTTGAAGAGAAGGAGGGGGTTGGGGTGGTGGCACATTTTCCCATAGCTGCGCTTCGCTTGCTATGGGCTACTCCCTTTCGCCCCTGCCGGGGCTTAAATGCGAAAATCCCGCATGGGCAAGAGTACTTGCCCATCCTACGAAAACTGGTAAGGCTTTGACCTGAAAAAAAAGCTTTTCAACTGGGCATATTGAGTTTTTAATTTGTGATCAATATCATTTAAATTTATGGAGTTGGATTAATGGTGAAGGATGTGGGTTATATAGGGCTGGGGATTATGGGGTTGGCTATGGCGAAAAATCTTGCCAGGGCAGGATTTAAGCTTTATGTGCATACCAGGACCAGATCAAAGGCGGATGAACTGCTACAGGGCGGGACAACGTGGTGCGAGAGTGCGGCGGATGTCGCGGCTAAGTGCGATGTGATATTCGTATGCGTTACCGATACGCCGGATGTTGGATCCGTGCTGCTGGGGCCGAGGGGGGTTATCGAGGCGGCGAGGGCGGGTACGATCTGCATCGACATGAGCACTATTTCGCCAACGGCTACGGCAAGAATGGCTCAAACCCTTTCGCAAAAAAATATAACGCTTTTGGATGCGCCTGTAAGCGGCGGGCAGATCGGGGCGGTTGAGGCTAAGCTTTCTATAATGGTGGGCGGGGACAAAACAGCTCTTGAAAAAGTACGGCCTATTTTGGAAATACTGGGGCGAACGATAACATATTGCGGGCCTTGTGGGTCGGGACAGAAAACAAAGCTGGCAAACCAGGTTATGGTAGTGCATACCGTTATGAGCATGGCGGAGGGGCTTGCATTCGCTAAAAAGGCGGGGCTGGATCTGCAAACCACATACGATGCGACTTCGGCGGGTGCGGCTGGGTCACATTCGCTTAAAATTCTCGGACAAAAGGTGATATCCGGTGACTTTAAACCGGCATTTATGGTCGATCTTCAGCAAAAAGACCTGCGGCTTGTGCTGGAACTTGCTGACGAATTGAAACAGCCTTTGCCGGGTGTTGCGCTTATAAAGCAGCTTCTGGCGGTGCTGCAGGCACAAGGCAGGGGTCGGGATGGAACGCAGGCGCTTTATGATGTGATTCGGGAGCTGGGAAGCGAAAAAAATTAAAACAAATTTTTAGAAATTTTCGCATTCGCTACGAACCAGTCTGACTACATACTCGTAAGTACACTAGAGCGCTCTTTCTTAGAAGTGGTTATCGTGGAAAGGAGGGCAGTGCCGGAGTTATGTTTACTTAATTGATCTCGTGTGGCGGCCTTGAAGTACTGGGGCCGCCCTTTTTTTATACACGCCAGAACCGATAATTAATCATCCATTTTTCGCCTTCACCCCATGCACATCTACTTGTAACACTGTTGTTAGCCAGATGTATGCAAGCACAATAGCCTCGGTAGTTTGTTTTGTGATTTTCAGGAATTTGCCTGATGACTTTATTTTTGCAATTGAGTTAAGATCGACACTGCAGTTGGGGGTAGCGGTTTGACTTACTTAACCTGTGTGGGGCCTGAAAATGAAACGCACACTTTATTGCATACTCGTCTTATCGGCTGTCATATCCGTGGCCTGCTTTTCTGAACTGGCATTTGGAGCTGGCGGAGGCGGGAGCGGCGGTTCAGGCGCAAGCTCTTCATCAGGTTCAGGAAGTGGAGGCGGCGGAACTGGCTCAGCAAGCTCGTCATCCGGCACAGGTTCGGGAGCGAGTATGAGCGTGGGCGGCTCGTCGTCGGGCATGGGGACTGGTACAGGCACAGGCAGCTTCGGGGCCGGGATAGGAGGAACAGGTACCGGCAGAGGCTCATCGATGAGGTCGGATACTAATGTTCGCGAAGGCGTGCCGCAATCGGGTTTCGACCAGAGAGATATGGGTCGCAGTTTTGAGCAGCGAGGAGGGCCGGCATCGGGGTTTGATCAACAGCAGTTTGGCCGAAGTTTCGACCAAGGCGTTCCATCCGGCGGCTCCAGCGCGGATCGCTTTAACCAGAACAGGCAATTTGAATTTAATCGCCAGCTAGGTGTGGACTTTGATAACGACGGCGATCTTGACAGACGTGACCTGGATTTTGGGGCAAACAATGATGATCGCTTCCTCAGCCAGGACCAGCAGCAGCGTATGTTCGAGCAGGATCAGGATTTATCCTTGCCTCCTGATGAACTCCGGGAACAGCGGCAGTTCGATGAGCAAATGAGACGCGGGCAGCTGGAGATAGACAGGGAACTTGGCAGGGGGCAGTTCGACACAGACAGCCGATTCCAGCAGCCTTTCTCAAACGAGGGCAGGCCCAGTGATCAGTTCGGCAACCCGCTGCCGTTCGGTTCGAGCATGCCCAATAATGGGCAGCAGGAAATTATACGCGGCAATGTGATTGGGCCAGAGGATCGCTTCGGTAGTTCGAATCGGTTTTCCGACGGTATCTTCAATGGCGATAGCGGTATGACTGATCGCGAGATGCAATTTTCGGATCAGGATTTCAATCGCGATTTCGACAGGTTCAGCTCTGACGGGCAGTTTGACCGCGGCTTTTAAAACTGAATAAAAAAAGGGGGTCCCCGTAACTACACCTTGATACGATCCATCCACCATGGGACCTGGCCCAGTGCATGCACCTAAGCCCAACTAACCTGATATGCACTGGGCCACCTTTTTGCGCTGCATTCATTGGGCAAACTGGATATAATGGAGGCAGGAGAAGCGATGAAGATAAAAATAATCACTCGCGGGGCGGTCATCAGGATTGCGATCTTACTTACTTTTCTTACAGCGGTGCTGGTGTGGTGCTATTTCGCAATGCTCAAATCGCCCGGCTCAAGCTGGTCGGGGCCGCGCGAACCTCTGGGCGCAGAGGAACTGCTCATACGCGATTCACTTCAATCGCATGTCGAACATTTCGCAGGGACTATAGGCGAGAGAAATGTACTCAACTACCCGAAACTCACTCAATGCGCCGGCGATATTGAAAAATATTTTATTCTAATTGGCCTTGATGTTCGCAAGGTCAGCTTCAAATCGGATAATCTCAGTTTCGATAACATCGAAGCGTCAAAGAAAGGCGCGACGGAGCCGGGTTCGATAATAGTGATCGGCGCTCATTATGACAGTTGCGGCTCTACACCGGGGGCAAATGATAATGCTACGGGCGTTGCTTGTATGCTGGCGCTTGCAAAAGCGGCTTCGAAGAAAACCTATGACAAAACAATTCGCTTTGTGGCATTTGTAAATGAAGAGCCGCCGTTTTTTAAGGGCAGCCAGATGGGTTCGCTGGTTTACGCACGGTTCTGCAAAGAGAACAAGGATAATATTACGGCCATGCTTTCGCTTGAAACGATGGGCTACTACACGGATGAAAAGAATTCGCAGAGATACCCGTTCCCATTCGACAAAGTTTATCCTTCTACGGGTAATTTTATAGGGTTTGTGGGAAATTATGAATCTCGCCAATTGGTGCGAGAGGTAACAACGTCATTTCGCCGCAACTGTAAATTCCCGTCGGAAAGCGGCGCGGTGCCAAGTTCGATCGCTGGCGCGGGATGGAGCGACCACTGGAGCTTCTGGCAGATCGGGGTACCGGCACTGATGGTTACCGACACCGCGTTCTTTCGCTATCCGTATTACCACAGAAAAGAAGACACGCCGGACAAAATCAATTACGACTGCCTGGCACGCGTCACGGCAGGACTCGACAAGGTGCTTGATGAATTGGCGGGGTTTACGGCAAACCAAACTCCAAAAACGGAGCTTGCAAATTCAGTTGCCAAGGTCAGATAAATAAGGTTTTCGGTTAGTGCATCCGGTGGGCAAAATAGGAATTTTGCCCACCCTACGGGTTTACGGCGAACCACACTCCTAACGGAGCTTGCAAATTCCAATTGCAATGGCCAAATGAAAAAGCCCCGCTTCTAACGGGGCTTTGAATCACCAGTAGATATGCCGGAGGAAGAGGCGTCGTTCTGATTCACTCAATTTATCCACATCGGGGACGAGATAGCGGTTCTCGTCTGTGTCGATTATCATTTTGCCGCCATGGCCGTAATTGTGGGCCTTGTCGCCCTGCCAGCGCATCATGAACTGTATCGGCCCAAGATCGGTTTCTACATCGAAATTGAGATAGCCGTTGAATACTTCGATGTTGTTGATGCTGGTTATGGTATGGACGAAATATCGCTTGAGCAGCGACTCGGTGATAAGTCTTTGCGCTTCGGCGGGCCACTGATCGAGATCACGGATAAGACCAACCTCTATCTCATGCTTTTCGCTGTCAAGATATCGCAGCGAAATATACTTACGCATAAAGTGCACGGGGAGGCATCGCACGGCGAAGACGCCGCCATATATCGCTTCGTTCATGACGGTAACATGGAGCGCGCCGAGGTTGCCGATGTGCACGACTGAATTTTCGGGCGTGAGCCAGCGGGCATGGTGGCTGCGAAGCGGAGGCAGATCACCGGTGCCTTCATGTTCTCCCATGTTTGCGCGATTCTCGGCATCGGCTTCGGCGGTTAATAGTTCGATATTGGGCATGTGATTTTGCCCCTGAATTTTGACGAGCTTTGCGTATATACCTTTTTGATCAAGCAATTCCTGGTGTGAGCCGACTTCGGCGATTCGGCCCTGGTCTACGACAATAATCCTGGTTGCGCGTCGCAGGGTGCTTAGTCTGTGCGCTATGGCTATTGTGGTTCGTCCCTTTACGACTTCGGCAAGTGCTTCCTGTATCGAGGCTTCGCTCTCGGCATCGACATTGCTTGTGGCCTCATCGAGTATCAGCACACGCGGGTCGGTGAGCAGCACTCGCGCGATGCTTATTCTCTGGCGTTCGCCGCCGCTGAGACCGGCGCCGCGTTCGCCTACCCATGTATCGTATCCGTGCGGGGTTCTCATTATGAAATCATGGCAGTTGCCGGCCTTTGAAGCGGTAACGACTTCTTCAAAATGCGACTCGGGCCTGCCGTATGTTACGTTATCCCATATCGAGCCGCGGAACAGGAACGGCTCCTGGAGCACAACGCCTATCTGGCTGCGAAGTTCATCAAGGTTCACCTCGCGCACGTCGATGCCGTCGACTTTGACGGCGCCTTCGAGGACATCATAAAACCTGCAAAGCATGTTGATGATAGTCGTCTTGCCGGAGCCGGAGCGGCCCACTATGCCGATCATTTCGCCGGGCTGGATATCCAGATTGATATCGTGGAGTACCGGCGAATGGCGATGATAGCCGAACGAGACATTTTCAAATTGCAAATGACCCTTCATAGGCTTTATGTGCTTGGCTTTTGCCGGGTCCATAATATCTACGGGGCTGTCGAGGATCTCAAATATCCTGTGAGCCTGAGTTACAAACTGCGTAAGCCAGTTGGTGAACTGGGAGAGCATTCCCAGCGGCCCGTAGAACATAGCAAGGTATCCAAAAAACGCCATCAGTTCGCCAAGCGTCATCTTTTCGCTGAGTACATCTTTTCCGCCGACATACCAAACTATCCAGCCGCCGAGCATGAATACGATACCCATGATGGGGTTGAATGTGTTGATCGCGTAATCGACTGTGCGCCGCGATGTCCTGAGGTAATCGCTGGCATTGGAGAAGCGGTCGATCTCGCGAGTTTCCTGGCTAAACGCCTTTACGACCCGAACGCCCGAAAGTATGCCAGACAGCATGCCTGCCTGCTTTGAACTGGCATCCCAAAACCTGTAATAATGCGGGTAGATGTATTGCCAGAAAACATATGATCCCGCTATAACAAGCGGCGCGGGTATGAGGGTATAACATGCCAGTTTGACATTGATCGTGAACATCATTGCGCCGACGCCCACGAGCATTATAAGCTGGAACAGAAATCCGCCGGTAAGCTGGTTGACAAAACCGTGGAGGGCCTCGGTATCATAGGCCACGCGCCCGACCAGTGAGCCGACCTGCTGGCGGTCGTAATATGAAACGGATAATTTTTGGAGGTGCTCGACGAGCCTACAGCGCATGTCGCCGGTTATGGCGGTTCCGATAGTGGAGCCGATTCGGCCGCTGATCATATTGACGCCCATTCGCAGCGTCTGTACCAAGGCCAGGATCGCGACCACCTCAAGAAGCATCTTAAGATGTGTATTGAATGTAAAAGGCTCGGACTGTATTTTGCGAGCCGCCTCCTTTGAACCCGGCAGGACGTTATCTACAAGGTAACGCGTAAGCTGCGGGGCGACAAGATCAAGCCCGATACCTGTTACCAGCAGGGCCATTACTACAAACGCCATCCAGCGGTATGGCTTCATGAGCTTCCACATTCGGCTAAGTACCGCACCCTTGTTGACGCACCTTGGGCAGGTATCACCGACAAAGCCGAGCATCAGTCCGCAAGTTTTGCAGCGGCGCAGATCCTCGTTTTCGTCTTCATGGATGACGATCGGCTCGCCATGTATGTAATGGTCGAGCTTACGAGCTATTTTGCTGAAGCGGTCGGCGAATCGGTTGCTGTAGCGCATGAGATCCACAAATGTGCCGTCTACGCGGGCCTGGAGAAGCCCTGAGCCTATGGTGCCGTCGCAACGGAACTCGCTTACCTTATCAATTGCCAGTTCGATCTGCAGGCTGGGATCATGCCCGTCGGAGACGACATAAACCTTAGTCTTATCGACCGCCAGCCAGATGCTCTTGTACTTGCCCAGGCTGTCGATATCGGAGTTTGTGCACAGTATAAGTTTATCCGTGTCAACCGAGTTTGCGCGAAGGCAGTCGGCGACTTCTTTGGGTGGAATCAGCTTAAGAGACATGGCCTATATACCTTTAAAAGCTTTTTAAACTAAAGGTTATAATTTTATCACCAGTGCAAGTGCAAGCGCACAAAAAAACAGGAAAAGAAGATGAAACGGCTGAAATTGTAAAAAATCCGACATCTTGATCCCTATATTAATCCTATAAATCCGAAGCCCGAATTCCGAAATCCGAAACAAATTCAAATTCTAAACTCAATGACCAAAACAAGAGCACGGCTGCCGAGAGTTTTGTTTGGACATTCGACATTAACACAGCCTAGCTTCGCTAGACTGTGCCACAAGACTGGGAACATTCAGTTTTGGAGCATTTTATATTGTTTCGCGCTTCGAGTTCCGGATTTCGAACTTTTAACCTTAATGGTAACAAGTACTTATATTTTTAAGCAAAGCATCTTGTGGCGTTGTAATATAAATCGAATATCCCCTTATTACGGGCCAACCTAATACCGGTTCAAATATTGCATTTTTTGTGACATTTTAGCCGAGTGCTTGTGTCGCCCTTACGATGATTTCGAGGGATTATATATCGCACAAACCCCCGATTGCCATCGGGGGCTGGTAAATTTACCCTTTTTTGCACTTTCAAATCTTTTACCGGCAGTTTCGCTTGAAACAGCCAAATAGTTAAAGTAGAATACCCGTTTCCGGAATTTGCGTTGGGGCAGACAAGGGCGCGTAAGTATCTGGAATGAATAGACTTAATGCCAACGTAGCTCAACGGTAGAGCTCTGGTTTTGTAAACCAGGGGTTATCGGTTCGAATCCGATCGTTGGCTTTTTTTTATTTTATGAGTTTTTAACCCCTAATCTGACGGAGGTGCATAGTAAGAAGTGGAAGAAGCGATAGCAAAGGCAGCGGCCCTTATTGAGGCCATGGAGTACATTCGAAAGTTCCGCAATAAAGTAGTCGTCATAAAACTGGGTGGGTCAATTCTCGACGACGAAGCCCTTCAGCGAAAATTACTTACCGACGTAGTGTTCATGCAGACAGTAGGCATGCAGCCTATCATTGTACACGGCGGCGGAAAAGCAATTACCCGTGCTATGGAACAGGCAGGCCTCGAAGCCATCTGGGTCCAGGGCCGACGCTACACCGACGAACCCACGCTTGCTATCGTTGAGCATGTTCTCGTCCACAAAACCAATACCCCAATCTGCAAAACGCTCGCGGAACTCGGCGCTAATCCGATGGGTCTGCATTCGCTAAGTTCCTGCGTACTCTCGGCAGAACCACTTCGTCTGCCCAACGGCGAAGGGCGCAAGATCGACCTTGGCCTCGTCGGCAATATCACGGAGGTAAACGCCGATCTGCTCCGCACGCTTTGCT
>MHYB01000112.1:536-678 GCA_001824635.1 Planctomycetes bacterium GWF2_50_10 | reverse complement strand
CCGCCCGAAACCGGGCTCATCGAGGCTTGAGTTTCATTTCATTGACCGCGCTTTCTTCATAGTCCGCCGGTAGGAACCGATTTTCACACGCATCCGCCGCGCCCGGAAATCATCCGGGCGCTTTTGCTTTTCCGCAAACCGG
>MHYB01000112.1:230-450 GCA_001824635.1 Planctomycetes bacterium GWF2_50_10 | reverse complement strand
AATGGTTGCCTTACCGCAATTCTTTACGCGGGGCTCGTCATCAGCGTGTTCAAGGTCATGGGCACCATGCAGATTCTGAACATTTCACGTTCGAGCTTTCTGCACGGCCAGATCATGGATCTGCTCAAGCCCATGGCCATGGTGGGCCTGGCCACATCCGTGCTGCTGATTTATGGGTTCCTGGCGGTGATTTTCCACCGGCGCTGGGGCGTGTTTCTAG
>MHYB01000112.1:0-147 GCA_001824635.1 Planctomycetes bacterium GWF2_50_10 | reverse complement strand
ATCGCCCTGCTCCTGATTCTGATGTACTTTTACCTGCTTCCCGAGTGGAGTACCATGGACTGAGGCAGGCTGATGGATTCCCTATCGGAGACGAACACGTGAATTGCACGCAATGCGGCGCCGAACTGCAGCAGGGCCGGGTCTTCT
>MHYB01000111.1:13322-13645 GCA_001824635.1 Planctomycetes bacterium GWF2_50_10 | reverse complement strand
GAACCAAACTCCATGGATTCCAAAAATATCCTGAAAAAATCCTTGAAATCTAACACAGCCGCTCTGTGGTGAATGTCAATAGACCCGCAACCCGCAACAATCCCCTCCACTGACTACTGACCACTGACGACTGACAATCTTCTCACTCCTCACTAATCACTAATCACTTCTTAAAGATTCTGCAGCCTCTGCTGTTTATCAAAATCCTTCAATGCCACCACAAGCTCATCCATTTCCCCCATTATGATCTTATCCAGGCTGTAAAGCGAAAGATTGATGCGATGGTCCGTCAGCCGGTTCTGCGGGAAGTTATATGTGCGTAT
>MHYB01000111.1:9243-13294 GCA_001824635.1 Planctomycetes bacterium GWF2_50_10 | reverse complement strand
ATCGTCTTGCGAACGCTGTCGCGTGCTGCGCGCTTTTGGCTCTCATAAAGCTCGTAAACTCGGCTTCGCAGGATTCGCCACGCCTTGGCGCGGTTCTTATGCTGACTCTTCTCTTCGCGCATGTTTACGGTAATGCCCGTCGGCACATGCTCGAGCCGTATCGCCGAACTCACTTTATTTACGTTCTGTCCGCCAGGCCCGCCCGCTCTGCTTACATGTTCCAGCACGTCATTTGGATTGATCTGTACATCGAGCTCTTCCGCCTCAGGCAGCACCGCGACCGTCGCAGCCGAGGTATGTATCCTTCCCTGTGATTCGGTTTCAGGCACTCGCTGCACGCGATGCCCGCCGCCTTCATAACCAAGTTCCGCCCAGGCCCCGGGCCCCTTGATATTGATTATCGCCTCGCGAAACCCGCCCATATCGCCCACGCTGAAATCAAGCTGCTCGACCTTCCACCCGCGTTTATCCGCATATCGTGTGTACATGTTATACAGATCGCGTGCGAAAAGCGCCGCCTCTTCTCCGCCCGTACCAGCTCGTATTTCCATAATGATCGAATCGATGGATGCGTCATCCGCCATCACGAGCGTATCTTTTATCTCATTAAGAAGTGCTTCCTTATCGACTGCAAGCTGCTTTATTTCTTCTTCAGCCAATTCCTTCATCTCTGCGTCGATACTTGCGTCAGCTACCATAGCCTGAGCATCACTAAGCCCTTTGTTCTTTTCCTTATAAACACGGTATTTGCCCACTACGCTGCGAAGCTTGCTCTGCTCCTTAGCCAGCCCGGTCACCTTGGCATGATCAGTCGCCACCGCCGCATCATTAAGCTGCTCCTCGATCGCCACATACCTGCCCTCAAGCTCATCGAGTTTCCTGATTATCGCCTCGCCGTTATTATCCGACATATTTTTTTTCTCTTAAAACTTATCTCTGTGCTCTCTGGTGGCTGCTCTTCTCTTTTGAACTTATCTCTGTGGCCACTCTTCCCAAAGTACAAAAAAAATTACGCTGCCAAACATGGATCAGTACGATCACGTCCAACAGCGTAAATTCTTGTACGAAACTAAGCTACTTGCCTTGCTTTTTGTTGAGATAGCTCGAACCGAACTTCTTCTGGAATCTCTCGATTCGGCCGGCCGCATCGACGAACTTCTGCTTGCCCGTGTAGAACGGATGGCAGTTCGAGCATATTTCTGCGTGGATTTCCTTTATGGTCGAGCGCGTCTCAAACGTGTTGCCGCACCCGCAGCGAACAACGACCTTCTCATATTTTGGATGAATGCCTTCTTTCATTTCTTTTCTCCGAATCTTGATAAAACGACAATTTTACAAATCCCCCGGCCTTTTGCAATATTATTCTTACGCCGGGGCGGATTTATAGTTCTTTTTCCAAGCGACAAATACCCGAATTGTTTGATCCAGAACCAAACTACCCCTAATCACCCCTGCTTACGTTCAAATTATTTGAATTTTGCCCCCTTTTAACCCCCTGATACCCCCCAAAAAATCACTTTGAAGAGCGTAAAAAAACGAAACGGCGGCCCGCTAACCGCCGTTTCAACCCTAGCCAGTCAAAGTATTTTCTACCTGACTGGCCCGCCCTAACAAAACTTATTTAATATACCGAAAATTATTTTATCTTGTTCGGCACATTATGCAAGCAAATAAAGCAGAACTTTCGCCTGAATATATACATTTCTAATTATATGCCGTATATAGGCTTAAGATTCTCAGCCGTCGGCAGTGTCGTATATTGTTCGCCCTTGGGGCCAATATATACATTGCCCGATCTTCTCAAAATCACCGGCGTGATCGATCCGTTGCTGTTAGTCACATTGATGACAACAGTATTGGCTTCATCTCTCACAGCATTGAGCTGAGCCTGCGTTTCCTTCTTAGCATCCTTTTTATCTCCTTCATTACCTATCAGGTATCCACCACCCGCACCCGCCGCTCCACCAATCAGAGCGCCAAGCCCGGCATTACCCGACTGATGCCCTATAATGGCTCCTAAACCCGCACCGGCCAGTGCGCCAACACCAGCGCCAGTCTGGGCCTTCGTCTCGCAGCCAGATACGAAAATCATGCCAAAACCTACAGCCAGAGTCAAAACTACTGTCAGCAAACCTTTGTACACGGTTAAACCTCTCTTTCTAAATGGGTACTACTTAATTCGGACCATTGTATCCTTACGATTTACCATCTGTCAAGTGGTGCGCGCTTGCATTGCTCTTGTAAAACAAAATACTTATGATATATTCGCATCGCTAAAGGACAAAGGAGTAGCTATGAATCCTGAATTGATCGTAAACGGTGCATCCGGCAGAATGGGCAGGCGCATCATCGCCCTGGCAATAGAATCCGGCAAATTTGACATTGTAGGGGCTTCCGAACGCGCAGGGCACCCCGATTCCGGTACAGATGCAGGCGTCCTGGCCGGGTCAAAAGCCATAAATGTACCTGTCTCCGACGTCTTACCCTCCACAGCGGATGTTATGATCGATTTTTCCCTCCCCGAAGCTTTTGATAAGACCCTGAATTATTGCGCAGAAAATAAGGTTGCGCTGGTTCTGGGCACCACCGGCCTTAGCGAATCACAGCTAAACCGCGTAAAGCAGGCCTCAGAATTGATTCCGCTCATCCAGGCCACCAATATGAGCGTCGGCATGAACGTGCTTTTCAGCATCGTAGGCAAGGTTGCCTCATTGCTAGGCCCCGATTACGATATCGAGATCGTCGAACAGCACCACCGGTTCAAAAAAGATGCTCCGTCCGGCTCAGCTCTTACCCTGGCCAAAAACGTCGCTGCCGCTCGTAACCTGCCTTATCCATCCTGCCTCGTTAACGGCAGAAGCGGCAAGGAAGCCCTCCGCCAGGCTGATACAATAGGCATGCACGCCGTCCGCGCAGGCGATATAACAGGCGAACACGACGTGATCTTTTCTACCTTAGGCGAGACCGTTACCCTCAGCCACAGTGCCCATAACCGCGATAATTTCGTCCGCGGCGCCCTCCGGGCTGCCCTGTGGCTTGTTGGCAAAAACCCCGGCATGTACTCCATGACCAATGTCCTGGGCCTTGGGTGTTTTTAGAGGTTTACCGCTAACTTAAATTAGCCACTTGCAAAGGGGCTTTCTCGTATTATATTAGATCTTCTAGCTCTTGGCGGCGTACCCAAGTGGCCTAAGGGGACGGTTTGCAAAAAATTCCAAAGTTTGCGTTACGCCGTAAATATCGGGAATTTGAGCACTTAGCCATTGTAAATATCGCATCTATTCGTAGATATAATATCATTTGGTTGTAGTCTGGTGTAGTTTAATCGCATGCGTGCCGGCGAAAAATTACGATGCCTTTGCGGATATAAGCCAAAGTCTTTCTTGTAATACAACAGGTTATCCGATGTGTTTTCATATTTACCCGCAGGACAATCAACCTTTGACACAGATCATTGGGGTGAGGCGGGCGACCTTTCGGGAAAGTCCGGCGTTGTGGGCGGCGTTTACAACGGCTTCGACATCTTTATAGGCGTCGGGTGCTTCTTCGGCGACTCCTTTCATTGAGGGGCTTTTAATGATGATGCCTCTTGCGGCAAGAGTTTTTACGACATCCCTGCCGTTGAAATGGCTGGTGGCCTGGTTGCGGGACATGCTTCTGCCGGCACCGTGGCAAGATGAGCCGAAAGCCTGGGAGAGGCTTTGGGTTGTTCCGGCGAGGATGAAAGATGATGTTCCCATAGTTCCGCCGATGATAACGGGCTGGCCTATGGGGCGGAGATCGGATGGCAGGGTTGGGTCGCCTGGGCCGAAGGATCGGGTTGCGCCCTTGCGGTGGACGAACAGGTCTTTTGTTTTGCCGTTAATTTTGTGAGCTTCTTCTTTGCAGGTGTTGTGGGAGACGTCGTAGAGGATCTTGATCTCGGCGTTGGGGATCACGGTGCTAAAGGCGTGGCGGACGAGGTGGGTGAGGGTTTGACGGTTTGCGAGGGCGCAGTTTATGCCGCAACGCATAGCGGAAATATATTGTGAGCCGAGGGGGGAGCGGATGG
>MHYB01000111.1:1504-9206 GCA_001824635.1 Planctomycetes bacterium GWF2_50_10 | reverse complement strand
GAAGGTTGGGGCGGCAATGACCATTTTTTTGAGGTAGTCGGTGCCAATCTGATGGCCGAGGCCTCGCGAGCCGCAATGGATGCTCAGGACGACGTAGCCGAGTCGGAGGCCGAATGCCTGGGCGGCTTTTTCGTCGTAGATCTCGTCGATGCGCTGAATTTCCAGGTAGTGGTTGCCCGATCCGAGGGTGCCGACTTCGTCTAGCTGGCGCTGTTTGGCCTGGTCGGAGACGTGTTTTGGGTCTGCGCCGCGGATGGCGCCGCGTTCTTCGATGCGTTCGAGGTCTTCCTTCTGGCCCCAGCCTTTATCGATAGCCCAGGCTGCGCCGCCGGTGAGGACATCATCCATTTCCTTGTGGGTGAGTTTGAATTTTGAGGTGGAACCGACGCCGGCGGGGATCTTGTGGGCGAGGACTTCGGCGATTATGTCTTTTTTTGCTTCGATCTGCTCGGCTGTGAGTGAGGTGATGAGGGTGCGTACGCCACAGGAAATGTCGAAACCGACACCGCCGGCGCTGACGACGCCTGTATCGGGATCGAACGCGGCGACACCGCCGATGGGGAAGCCATAGCCCCAGTGGGCATCCGGCATGGCGTAGGCGGCTTTGACTATGCCGGGCAGGGCGGCGACATTGGTGATTTGCTCAAAAGCTTTCTGATCCATAGCGGTGAGGAGTTGTTCGTCGGCGAATATCACGGCGGGGACGAGCATGTTGCCGAAGGGTTCGATCTGCCATTTATAAGCGTCAATTTGTTTGAGCATTTTGAGATCCATGTTTTCTCCTAAACGTCGACGACACACTGTGCGGTCCAGAGGCCGGAATCATTTTTAGTGACTGAAAGGGCGGTGTAGGTTGCGCCTTTGATCTCGACGGCAGGGGCGTGCTTGAGGACGGATGCGGGTTCGCCGAAAAGGACAGCCTTAAGGGTTGAGTCCGAAATTTTTACGGAAAATTTGCCAAAGAGCATTGAACGCGTGGCCATTTCGAAAATTATGGCGTTGAGGAAATCGGGGAGCAAAAGTTCGAGGTCGGGGGCGTCGCATTCGATATCGACCTGCTCAAGCGGTTCTATTTCTGCAGGGCTAGTTATTACTGCGGTGAGGGCAAGGGCGGCCTGTGTGAAGGCTTCTTCGACAGTTTGACCGATGCCGCGGATGCCCATATCGGCCTTGTGCTCGAAATGCTCCCATCTTGGTGAATCACTTGACATATCACTACAATCGCGCAAAGCTGTGGAAAAGTCAATGATTACGAAATGTTATGAGCAAAGTGGTAAAAAATATGGTCAAGGATATAATGCGGAATATGGAAATGGTTGATATGCATGTGCACCTTCATGATGCGAATTATGGGGGTGAGTTGGGGGAGGTGATGAGCCGGGCCAGAGAGCAGGGCGTGGGGCTTATTGTCTGTAATGCCACAAGTCAGCGGGACTGGGGAGAGGTGCTTGGGCTGGCGAAGGAATATACGGAAATAGTTCCGTTTTTAGGTGTGCACCCGATGTATATGGCGGGCCGGAGCGGGGACTGGCTTGAGCAGTTGGAGGAGATAGCTGGGCACAACAGGTGCGGAATCGGGGAGATAGGGCTTGACAGGCGCGAGGGGGCGGGGGATGAAGGGGAGCAGGATGAAGTATTTATTTCGCAGATGGAATTAGCTGCGAGGCTGGATCTGCCGGCGACGATACATTGCGTGAGGGCGTGGGGGAGGATGATCGAACTGCTTGGGAAAATTCGCAGGCCCAGGCGGATGCTGTTTCATGCTTACGGGGGGTCGGCGGAGCTTGTAAAAGAGTTGACGGAATTGGGCGGGTATTTTTCTTTCGCGGCGACGATGCTGGATGAGAGGCATCGGCACAGCAGAGAGTCGCTGGCGGTTGTAAGGTTGGACAGGCTGATGCTGGAGACGGATTCGCCGGATTTGATCGGGCCGGATGGGAAGAGGTTGTATTTCAAGGTGGTTTCGGAGAAGTTTTTGCGAAACGAACCGGCGAATGTGGCACTTGTATATAAAGGGGTAGCGGAGTTGCTGAGTGTAGGGGAAGAGAAGCTAAAAGAGCAGGTTTATGAGAACGCCAGGCGATTTCTGGCGGGAGTTGTGGATTTATGAATGGCAGTTTTAGCGCGGATGAGAGATTCAGTCGCATTGTGAAAATGATAGGGACTGATGGGTTGGGGACGTTGGAGAATTCGCTTGTGACGGTGGTTGGGCTGGGGGCTGTGGGTAGTTATGCGGTGGAGGCGCTGGCACGGTCGGGGGTAGGAAGGCTTAGGCTGGTGGATTTTGATGAAGTTAAGCCCAGCAACATAAATCGGCAGCTTTATGCGATGGAATCGACGTTGGGGATGGCGAAGGTAGATGTAGCGGCGGCAAGGGTGCGGGACATCAATCCAAAGTGCGATGTCGAAAAGATGAAATGTTTTGTTCACCAGGAGACGCTTGAGGCGGTGCTGGCTGGGCGACCAGACGTGGTTATAGATGCGATCGATTCTGTAAATCCCAAAGTTGAACTGCTGGCGGGCGCACAGGAAAAGGGCTTGGAAATATTTTCATCAATGGGTGCGGCGATGCGGAGCGATCCGAGCCTGGTGCGGGTTGGGCCGCTTGCGGGAGTGAAAAATTGTGCGCTGGCGAGGCAGATACGCAAGAAACTAAGGCAGCGAGGCGCTGGGGTGGATATTTGCTGTGTGTACTCTATCGAGCCGGCAGGGGTTTTTGAGCTGGAAGAGGGCGGGGCACAAGAGGCTCTGAGCAGGGGGCGCAGTCGACGTATCCTGCCTAGTTTACCTACCTTAACAGGTATTTTTGGTTTGACCATAGCAAATTGGACTATACAATACCTAGTAAATAGTAACAGGGATAGTAACAGAAATACGGCTTAGGTTGTTGTAATTTATACATTTATAACTTTATCTCGACGAGCTGTTTTTGTACAATGCCCATCTTTGCAGCTTCAAGGAAATAGAAGAGAAGTATGAGCGAAATATTTAATTTGGATGGGTTTTCTATAATAAAGCGGCTCGGCACTGGGGCGCGGAGTGTGATTTATCTGGCAAATGACGAGAATGAAAATCGTCAAGTTGCTATCAAGCGTGCGGTTCTTGAAAGGGCGGAAGATACACGCATTTTCGAGCAGATGGAGACCGAATACAAGGTTTCCAAGGCTGTGGATCACCGTTATCTGCGCAAGTGTTTCAAGCTCATGAAATTCCGCAATCTCTTAACAGTAAAAGAAGTAGTGCTGACAATGGAGTTGTTTGAGGGCGAAACGCTTGAGGATTCGCCGGGGCTGAGCCTTATCGATGTGCTGCTGGTTTTCAGGATGGTTGCCGAAGGTCTTGGCGGGATGCACCAGCAGGGTTATGTGCATTGCGACATAAAGCCAAATAATATACTTCTGGGTACCAATGGGGCGATAAAGATAATTGATCTTGGCCAGAGCTGCAGGCTTGGGACGACCAAAACGAGAATACAGGGCACGCCGGACTATATCGCTCCGGAGCAGGTGCGAAAGCAGCCTCTTGACCAGAGGACGGATGTTTTCAACCTTGGCGCGACGATGTACTGGGCGCTTACGGGCAAGAACATTCCTACATTGATACCTAAAAAGAACGAGTCAATCGGCCTGGCAGTGCCCAAGCAGGTGCTTGCGCCGCATGAGATGCAGGGGCAGATACCGCTTGGGATATCGAAGCTTGTGATGGATTGCGTTAAGGATTCGCCGTCGGAAAGGCCGATGGATATGTCGGCTGTGATAAGCCGGCTTGATATTTTGATACACAGTATTCTTGGTAGTAAGCTCAACAAAAATGCCGTCAGCAATTATTGATCTGCTCAGGAAGGGTACCGACGCCAACAATACGGACCCTTACAGGCAGGGCAACGTAATCGTTTTGCCCAACACTGGTGATATTGTTGTTTCGGGGGATCTGCACGGGCATAAACGAAATTTCGAACGCATCGTTAAATTCGCCGATCTCGCCAATAATCCCGCCCGCCATGTTGTTTTGCAGGAAATAATCCACGGCGGCGAAGAAGACAATTACGGCGGATGCAAATCATATCACCTTCTTTTTGAGGCGGTGAAATACAAAGTTGAATTTCCCCACAGGGTTCATTTGCTTCTTGCCAATCACGATACCGCATTCATAAGCGACTCTGAGGTGATGAAGAACGGCAAGGAGATGAACATCGCGATGAAGAGCGCGATGATACGCCATTTTAAAGAGCATGTCGATACGGTGGAGCTAGGGCTAAAGCAGTTTTTGTTCAGCCAGCCGCTGGGGGTGCGCTGCGCGAATAGGATTTGGATATCTCATTCGCTGCCGGGCAATCGCGAGGTGGACAGCTTCGACGCCGAGGTGCTCCATAGAACACTGCAGGTGAGCGATCTTATGCGGCCTAACAGCGTTTATAATATGACGTGGGGCAGGCGGCATAGCGGCGAGACGCTGGCGAAAATGGCGAAGGTGCTGGATGTGGATATTTTTGTGCTGGGGCACCAGGCGCAGCTTAGCGGATACATGCGGCAGGATGAAAATCTGCTGGTACTGGCATCGGATCACAATCATGGGATGGTACTTAAATTCGAGCTGGCCAGGCAATATGACCTTGGCGGCCTTGAGGCGAATATAGTGCCGCTGGCATCTATTGAGTAGGGTTGGGCGTTTAGCGTTGAGGGTTCAGAAGAAAAAACACAGTGGCAGGGACGCGTTTTGTTAACAATGGGCATAATAGCTGGAGTGTTCATATTTTCTGAACTGCTTTTTTTATACCAGATGCTGGTGAACTTCAGATTTGTGCTTAAAAAGAGCGGCAGGAAACTGGGCAATTACAGGCCTCGCGGGGCGATGATCATACCTTGCAAGGGCCTCGACGAGACTTTTGAGCTTAATATCACTTCTGCATATTACCAGGATTATGATAATTACGTTTTATATTTCGTCGTCGGCGCGGCGGATGATCCGGCATACGCTAAACTTTGCGAACTGCGGGAGAAATTTTCGATAGGATCAAAGGCTTCTGGAGCACATTTACTGGTGGCGGGTAAGGCGAGCGGGTGCGGTCAGAAGATACACAACCTGCTTCACTGCATAGAGCAGCTTGATGATGATATTGAAGTTATCGCGTTTGCCGATTCAGACGCATGTCTGCGAAGCGATTGGCTCAGCAGGATCATTCACCCGCTGAGACAGGAAAAGACGGGGGTTTCGACGGGGTACAGGTGGTTTGTTCCGATGGAGAACAATACGGCGACGCTTGCGCTTTCGGCGATAAATGCCAAAGTCGCCCAGCTTCTTGGATCGTATAGATTCAACCAGGCATGGGGCGGATCGATGGCGGTGAGACGCGATGTTTTTGAGAGCCTGGGTGTGGCGAAGGTATGGAGCGAGGCGCTAAGCGATGATTACACATTGAGCTATCTCGTGAAGAAGGCAGGCAAGAAGATAGCGTATGTGCCGGGGTGTTTGGTGGCTTCTTATGAGAAAACTACATGGCCTGCGTTTTTTGAATTCGCCAGGCGGCAGTTTTTGATAACTCGCGTTACAATGCCGTGGACATGGGCGTTTGGGCTTTTTGCGAGCACGCACGCTGTGGCGGGGCTGTATGGTTTTGGCTCGGCGGCGATAGTGCTGTTTTTGCTTGGGCAGAAATCCTGGATGTGGGCGGCGGCGGTTTTCGCGACATTCTGGCTGACGCAGATAGTGCTTGCGATGGCTCGGCAAGCAGTGATAATCAAGCTGCTGCCGAACGAGGAAGAAAAATTAAAATGCGCAAAGTGGTTCGATATTGTGCTTAGCCCGTTGCTTTCGATAGTGCTGTGGGGAGTGATAATTTCTTC
Source organism: Planctomycetes bacterium GWF2_50_10 (assembly GCA_001824635.1). Taxonomy (GTDB): domain Bacteria; phylum Planctomycetota; class Phycisphaerae; order Sedimentisphaerales; family GWF2-50-10; genus GWF2-50-10. The sequence continues at coordinate 3,363 of MHYB01000111.1, read as the reverse complement.
TGCCATTGGAAGAACGATCAAATGGCGTGGGATAAAGTACAGACTGCTTGGGCCGACCAGAACTGTTATCGCCCAAGTTCCTGGGCGTATTTGCAATATTGAAGCTAATACATAGCACGCCTCTATTGTCATGCCGCAGCCATATTTATCGGAACAGGTTTAATCATACGTTGGGTGTCAGTACTGAAACCCGCTTTTTTATTTGCTATATTCAGTATTAACGTCTTTAAATGCAAGCACTTATGATTGTGGGGTCTGTTTCGCCTTTGTTTTGGCGTTAAATTGCTGTATAATGACATAAGGTTAAGGAAGGGTTAATTGAACGCGAAGGGGAGGGTTGATGAAAGCTTTATATTACAATTACTGGCTTCCGTATACCTTCAATAAAAAACGGATACTGCTCCTTGCAATCGCCAGCTACATCGCTCTGTGCTAGACCTGTCATGCCGAGACGCTGACTGGATACCCTCAAACTGTCATGACTTTTTGTTGACATAATCGCAGGGGGCGATTTAACTACACAAATTAATGGCTTTTTGAGGGTTTTGTATGATATTGGTCACAGGCGCGGCGGGTTTTATCGGTTCGGCTCTTATAGCTGAGCTTAATCGCAGAGGCACTACGGATATACTAGCCGTAGATAATCTCGGCAGCGATTTGCGATGGAAGAATCTGCGCAAGCTTCGTTTTGACGACTATATGGAAAGTGATGATTTCATCACGGACCTGCTTGCTTCCGACCTGCCGTCTCTTGAGGCCATATTCCATCTCGGCGCCTGTTCGAGCACTACCGAAACTGACGCAAGTTTTCTTATCAGGAATAATTTTGAATTCACCAAGCATCTTGCCACCTGGGCCGTTGATAATGATGTGAGATTCATCTATGCATCCAGTGCCGCGACATACGGCGACGGCACGAAAGGTTTTTCCGACAACCATGACGAACTGCTTGACCTTGTTCCGCTTAACATGTATGGCTATTCCAAGCATCTGTTCGATCTGTGGTGTGTAAATAACTCGATCCTTGACCAGGTGGTGGGTCTTAAATATTTCAATGTTTTTGGCCCGAACGAATACCACAAGGCAGATATGCGAAGTTTCATCCTTAAATCATACGAGCAGATACAAGATACCGGCAAGGTGAGGTTGTTCAAATCATACCTGCCCCAGTACGCTCACGGTGATCAGGAACGTGATTTTCTGTATGTAAAGGATGCTGTCGATATGACGCTTTATTTCCTCGATCACCCGTATCTGAATGGGATTTATAATATCGGCACCGGTGCGGCAAGGAGCTGGAATCAGCTTGTAAAGGCGGTTTTCGCCGCGATGGGCCGTGAGCCGAATATCGAATATGTCGATATGCCCGATGCTATCCGCAATCAGTATCAGTACTTTACGCAGGCTGATATGTCAAAGCTCCGCACATCAGGCTACACCAAGGCACCCATGCCGCTGGAGCAATCAGTAGCTGACTATGTACAAAACTACCTGGTGAAAGAAGAATATTTTGGAGCGTTCTGACAGAGTTGGGTATTGAGTGCTTAGTTTTTCTTCATAACTGAACGATGCTTACATTTCCCTGTCAATCGCTTCAGCGATTTTCTTTAGCGAAGGCATCAGGTCCTCAAGTACTTTAGGCGTTATTGATTGAGCACCGTCGCTCATGGCGTGCTCGGGGTCGAGATGGCATTCGACTATAAGCCCATCCGCACCGGCAGCGATGGCAGCTCTGCACATTGCGGGTACAAGGTGGGCGTGCCCGGTCCCGTGTGAAGGATCAACAACCACCGGGAGATGCGTCTTGTCATTAAGTTCCGCTACGGCGGCCAGCGGCAGCGTGTTGCGCACATACTCTT
>MHYB01000111.1:0-1495 GCA_001824635.1 Planctomycetes bacterium GWF2_50_10 | reverse complement strand
GTATGCCTCGCTCGCACATAATAACATTTGGATTACCGGCATTGATGATGTACTCGGCGGCAAGGAGCCATTCATCGAGTCTTGCGCACATGCCGCGTTTGAGCAGCACGGGCTTATTTATCTTTCCTACCGCTTCAAGCAGCGGGTAATGCTGCATGTTCCTGGCGCCGATCTGGAGTACGTCGGCGTAGTGGGCCACGATCTCCACCTGCTCGACGCCGATAACCTCGGTCACTATCGCCAGACCCGTTTTCTCCCTGGCTTCGGCAAGGAGCTTGCAGCCCTCTTCGCCGAGGCCCTGAAACGCGTATGGACTCGTTCTTGGTTTATATGCCCCGGCCCGAAGTCCGATACAACCTATCTTGGCAAGAGATTCGGCTGTGCGGAGGAGGTTATCCCTGCTTTCGACCGCGCATGGGCCTGCGATCATACCCACCCGCTTTGAACCTATTGCATAACCGCCTGAGCCGAAAGGGATGCTCGTTCGTTGCTTTTTGACCTCCAGCGAGGCCATTTTATACGGTGCGAGAATGGGGACGATCCGCTCGACCATTGGGGCGTTTTCGATCGCACCCTTATCCAGTGCCCGCTTATCGCCGAGGCACGCTACAACAGTGCGGTCTGTACCTTCAATAACGTGGTCGCGCAAACCGAACTCGCGAACAAGCTGCACAACATGCTTTATCTGCTCCCGGCTTGCACCGGGTTTCATTACTACTATCATCTATAAATCTCCTGTGTAATCCAGCAGTATAGCATAAAATGGGGAAAATACCAGCCCCCGATGGTAATCGGGGGTTTGTGGTTCAAATTGTGAGGTGATTTTGATTTTGGTGGCGAGATGATCTCTAAACCCACGGTTGCCACCGTGGGCTGGTAAATGGGATTTGCCGTGTTATAATGTTCAAATGGGCGCAATGGCATACTTTATTACCTGGACGACGTATGGCACATGGCTGCCAGGCGACGAGCGATGCTGGGTTGACAAACATACGGCAGCGATTGAAGAGACAAACCTTGGACGTTTATTTACGCGCGAAGAGCTTTGGCGGGTGATGTGGTAATTTTGAATCAAACAGACCGTAAGATCGTAGAGCAGGCGATTTGCGAAACATGTGAATTTCGAAAGTGGCAAATTCATGCGGTTAACGTCCGGTCAAACCATGTGCATTTTTGTGGTAAGTGTGGTAGATGAGATATCCATCCAAAATGCGACGCGAATAGTCAAGGCGTATGGTTCGCGGGCACTGAATATGACGTATAAGATGACGGGCGATAAACGATGGTGGACAAAAAGCGCCAGCATGAGATTTATAAATACTCAGGCCTCGCTCGAAAAAGCTATTGAGTATGTGAAAAACCAGTGAAATACCAGCCCCCGATGGTAATCGGGGGTTTGTGGTTGGTACAAACCGGTAACATAGGTAACAAAATAAACCGAGGACATAGGTAACAGTTTTGGTTATAGAATAGGCCTCCTGAAAGGAGGTCTATT
>MHYB01000110.1:24077-24640 GCA_001824635.1 Planctomycetes bacterium GWF2_50_10 | reverse complement strand
CAGCACGGGCGCGTATTTCAGGCCGTAAGCGTGAGGGTCGGCACAGCCGAAATAGCTGAGATAGATATGTCCCGCGCCCTGTTCTTTAACGTAGGCCCCCAGCTCTTTTAAACCCTGCCCCCAGTCCAGGTTAGAGTCCAGCAGGTACCTGTGCCCGCCGCGGGCCCCGCCGGCCGCCTCGTTGAAATAGGAGATGTAACCGGGGAAAGCCAGCAGCGTGCCGGCCGCCAGCCAGGCGAACAGCAGGCAGACCGCGCCCCTGCGCGCCCGCCGCCCGCTCTCCCAAAGAGCCGCCGAAGCCAGCCCCGCCCGGACGCATAATAGCGGGTAAATAGGCAGTATATGTCTTATCCCCACCTGGGTGTTCGAGAAAATCCCCAGCAGCATCCAGGCCGCCGACGGGACGATCAAATAAAGCAGCCGCGAGCGGTCTACGGAACGGCTCAGGGTGAGGCCGTAAGATCCCGCCAGCGCCAGCAGCAGGACGGACAGCGGCGTCTTAAGCAAAAAAGCCAGCGGGAAATAATACCAGCTTCCCGCCGTGCGAGTTTTCCCAAGGAGGT
>MHYB01000110.1:15237-23852 GCA_001824635.1 Planctomycetes bacterium GWF2_50_10 | reverse complement strand
ACCGCCGAAAATAGCGACAGGAAACCAATAAAGCGAGGGTAGGTTAATGGCAAAGGTCAATTTCGATCAGATCGCGACATCGATAGCAACACTTGAGCGCGATGATGTAAAAACCCGTCTTAAGAACTTCAAAGGCCGCTTCAAGATGGATTTCACCGATGAATACCTTGATAACCTCTCAATCGACCGCCTCAGACATATCCTGCTCGCCGCTCTTGTAACCGCAAAAGGGCAAACAAGTTAACAATTATTTTGTGGAACCATCGGCAGGGCAACAAAGAACTTGGAGCCTATGCCTTTTTGCGAGTCAATCCACACTTGGCCGTTGTTGTGATCCACCATTCGTTTTACCATTGTAAGGCCCATACCCTCACCCCCGGCGTGAGCTTTCTGCGCAAGGCGGGTGAATATTTCAAAAATCCTTTCCTGGTTCTCAGGCTCGATCCCGATACCGTTATCTGCAACGCAGTAAATCACACGGTCTTTTTCAACTCGGCCGGAAATGTTGATCTTGCCAGGCCGGTCATGGGAGAGATATTTCACCGCGTTATCAATGAGGTTCGTGAATATCTGCGTTACCTGCTGTTTATCCGCCATGCAGGGTGGGAGCGTATCTATATGAAGGGCCGCACCGGATTCCTTAAACTTTATCTGGATTGAGGAGACGATCTGCCTGACTAAGTCGTTCATATCAAGCGGCTTGGGATCAAGGACGGTAAGCCCTGCTCGTGCGACAGCTACCAGTGATTTCACAAGAGTATCCATGGAATCTGCGCTTGACGCGATAAAGCCTACGGACTCCGGCAGGCTCTGCTGGAAAATTTCTGTCAATTCCTTTTCCACCTCCGGCGCAAATTTTGTATCAGCAAGTAGCACCTGAATGCGTTCTATATCGCTCTTTATGAAGGTATTAAAGCCTTTAACATTGACCAGCGGAGCACGGAGATCGTGCGATACAAGCGCTATAATGGATTCAAGTTCTTTTGTCTGTTCGGCAAGCCGCTTTTCGTTACTTTTAATGGCGTTTTCGGCAAGCTTGCGCTCAGTGATGTCGTGAGATATTCCTAGTGACCGGACAATTTTGCCGGAACTGTCGCGGACATGCGTGCACTTTTCGTGAATAATACGAACTTCGCCTGTGGACTTGCGAATAATGCGGTGCTCTATCTCATAGCCGCCGAGGTTGTTTTTTATTGAATCAGTATACGCCCAGTCGACCGCGGCCCTGTCATCTGGGTGAACAACATCGAGGAACGCTTCATAAGAAGCGGCAAACTGCTGGGGCTCCAGACCGAATATCCGATAGACCTCGTCCGACCATTCAAGGTGGTCGGTAGTGAGGTCCAGTTCCCAGCTGCCCAGGTGAGCTATTGCCTCTGCGTGCTTTAGCCGTTGCTGGTTTTCATAAAGGGCTTGCTTCTGCTGGAAGACCGAAAGTTTAAGTCTTGCGCGCAGGTAAAGCTCGCAGACGATGCTGACAAGGATGCCCATGGAGAGGAACAGTACCTGTGAGACAATATCGGCCCTGCTATATGCAAAGAACTGCCCCGGGCTGATTACCCAGAAATCGGTAATCAGAGCAAGAATAACAGTAGAAATAATCCCAAGCCAGAAGCCACCGAAGAGGGCTATAATGATCACGGCAGGGTAAAAAGTAATATAAGTTGGAAGAATGCCGGCCTGGGATACGAGAACCAGACGCAGCACAACGGAAAACAAAATTACAAGCAGAGCGGTAAACAGGCGTATGGAAAATATTTTGACGGAGCCATATTTATGGGGTTCCATGTCCGACTCTAATGAATTGGTGCGCATTATTTGGGGGATAACACTGGCCCAAAGTCGCTTAAGCATTTTCGGCCTTTCTGCACCTGGTTCATTAACAGATTCGGGGTTATTGTAGTTAAGAATGGTTGAAAAGTCAATTAGTATGGCAGCCGTATGATTCCCTGGAGCGAAGTAAGAAAAAAGGTTTACAGCAGATCGATATCTGTTTAAAGTTATACATTGTTAATAGAAGCAGCTAAACATTTTTAAACATGGAGGTCTTATGAAGAAGGTTATTCTTGGTTTGCTAACAGCGGCGTTTTTGATCGGAGTGGGCGGATGCAAATGCCCTTTCAAGAAGTGTGAAAAAATATCGAGCTATGATGTGCAGATCGGCTCAAAGGCGACTGTGACGCCGGTACCGAGACCGGATAAGTGGTGGACGGACAGGCATGAGGCTATTGTAAAGAGGGTGGCACAGGGCAATGTGGATTTGCTCATGATTGGCGACTCGATAACCCACGGGTGGGAAGGCGCGGGCAAAGCCATGTGGGAAAAATATTACAGTAATCGCAATGCTGTGAATATGGGATTTAGCGGCGACCAGACCCAGCATGTGCTTTGGCGGCTCGATAACGGCGAGATCAAGGGAATAACGCCCAAGCTTGCCGTAATAATGATCGGAACTAATAATTCGGGATCTGACAGTGCAAAAGATATCGCCGATGGAATAATCGCGATTTGCCAGAAGCTTCGCAGAGATCTGCCGCAAACGAAGATACTGCTGCTGGCGATATTTCCCAGAGCAGATAGGCCCAACCAGATGCCGGTGATCACAGAGACTAACGAAATAATAAAGAACATCGCTGATAATAAGCACATTTATTTCTTGGATATAAACAAGATTTGGCTCAATGCCGACGGCAGCTTTAATACGGAGTTGATGAAAGATAAGCTCCACCCAGGCCAAGAGGGATATGTTTTGTGGGCCGAGGCACAGGAACCGATGATCAAAAAACTCATGAAGTAAAAATTTACAAATTCAAGAGAACAGGGCATCGCTTTGGCGGTGCCTTTTTTTGCGCATAAAAAAGCCCTCTTTTGAGAGGGCTTTGGAAATCTGATGCCGAAGGCAAATGTTATGGTTTGTCTTTGGCTTCGAATTCGGCATCGATGACATCATCGCGGCCGGTTTTGCGTTTTACATCCTGCTCGGCTTCGGGGGTCGGCCTTTGTGCGTCGCCCTGCGCCCCTGCGCCGGCTTGAGCCTGTTTTTTTGCGGCTTCTTCGTAGAGGATCTTGCCAAGTTCCTGGCTGGCTGAGCCGAGGTTGTCCATTGATTTGCGAATGGCTTCGGGGTCTTCGCCCTTGATCGCTTCGCGAAGACTGTTGACGGCACTTTCAATATTGCCGCGAGTTTCGGCGGAAACTTTTTCGCCGTGCTCTTTAACAGTCTTTTCAGTCGAGTAGATCAACTGGTCTGCCTGGTTCTTAAGCTCGATCACTTCCCTTCGTTTCTTATCCTCTGCCGCATGTGCTTCAGCATCCTGTGTCATCTTTTTGACTTCTTCGTCGCTTAGGCCGGAGCTGGACTTGATCTGGATGGACTGCTGTTTGCTGGTGGCCAGGTCCTTGGCGGAGACATTCAAAATACCGTTTGCATCGATGTCGAACATGACTTCGATCTGCGGTATGCCGCGAGGTGACGGCGGAATGTCCGATAGCTGGAAACGACCCAGCGTGCGGTTATCGCGAGCAAATTCGCGTTCACCCTGGAGAATGTGGATATCAACCGTGGTCTGACTATCAGCAGCTGTCGAGAATATCTCACGTTTGCTGGTTGGGATAGTGGTATTGCGTTCAATGAGCTTTGTCATCACGCCGCCGAGGGTTTCGACGCCGAGTGAAAGCGGGGTGACGTCAAGGAGCAGGATGTCTTTAACGCCCGCATCGCCGGCGAGTACCGCGCCTTGAATAGCTGCGCCCATTGCAACAACTTCATCGGGGTTGAGACTCTTATTAGGTTCCTTCTCAAAGATGTCTTTTACGATCTGCTGGACTTTCGGAATTCTTGTCGAACCACCGACGAGCAGCACTTCGACGACATCGGCCGGACGCATCTTTGCATCAGCAAGTGCGCGGCGGCAAGGATTTTTAAGTCTTTCAAAAATCGGCTCAGCGAGTGCTTCAAATTTTGCCCTGCTGATGCTTATCTGCAAATGCTTTGGCCCGGTGGCATCGGCTGTGATGAAGGGCAGGTTGACTGTGGTCTCCATCTGCGAACTGAGTTCGCACTTGGCTTTTTCAGCTGCCTCTTTGAGTCGTTGATGGGCCATCGGATCCTTGCGGAGGTCGATGCCTTCCTTCATACGGAATTCTTCTGCGAGGAAGTTCATTAGTATCTCGTCAAGGTCATCGCCGCCGAGGTGAGTGTCGCCATTGGTAGAAAGGACTTCAAAGACGTTGTCGCCGATATCTAGAATGGAAATATCAAAGGTGCCGCCGCCGAAATCGAAAACAGCAACTTTTTCATTCTTTTTCTTTTCCAGGCCATAGGCAAGTGCTGCCGCGGTTGGCTCATTGATAATGCGTTCTACCTTGAGGCCGGCAATTGCGCCAGCATCCTTAGTAGCCTGGCGCTGGGCGTCATTGAAATAAGCCGGGACGGTGATGACGGCCTGCTCCACCTTTTCGCCGAGATAATCTTCCGCGGTTTTTTTGAGGTCCTGCAGGATCATCGCGGAAACTTCCGGGGGGGTAAATTCTTTGTCGCGTACGCGGACCTTCACCAGTTCGTCGGAGGCGCCGATAACCTTATATGGTACGAGCTTTTCTTCGGAGCTTACTTCGTTGTGGCGGCGGCCCATGAAACGCTTGATCGAAAAAACCGTGTTTTCAGGGTTGGTCACCTGCTGGTGCTTTGCGATCTGCCCGACGAGCCTTTCGCCTTTATCTGTGAAACCGACAACCGAGGGCGTGATTCGTGAACCCGAGGAATTTATCAAGACCTTCGGTGCCGAACCTTCCATCACGGCCACTACCGAGTTGGTGGTACCTAAATCTATTCCAATTATCTTTGCCATATCTAACTCCTGTTTTCAAAGCTAGTTAACTATTATATTTTCAGCAAGACTTCTATTATGCAAAGCCCGTGCCAAAGGGGCTATACTCCCTAACTATAGTAAAAACAGGGGTTTGTACAAATCCGCCCGCAGACATTATGCCAAATTGGCAGAGGGAATTAAAAAAGGATACTAAAAAAATTAATTTTCCTAGCAATTTAATATGAATTGCTTGTTGACTTTCACCGTAGTAAGAGTAAACTGATCTTATACTAGTAAATCACTAGAGTATATAACGGTGAAAGGGTAAAAATGAACCTAATAAGACAAGAAACTGATTACGCGTTGCGGCTGATGGGTGAACTGGGGGGCGCAGCGGGAGAAAGTATATCAGCAAAACTGGCGGCTGCCAAAGCCGAGGTTCCTTATGAATTCGCGTGCAAAATACTCCAGAAATTGCATGAAGGTGGGCTTGTGGCAAGCGTAATGGGCCCCAGAGGCGGTTTTAAGCTGGCACGGGCCGCAAGTGAGATCACACTGTTGGATGTGGTGTCGGCGGTGCAGGGGCCTATGATTGTGAATAATTGTGTAGGTACCCAGGCCTGTTGCGGCAGAGAAGATATTTGTCCGATTTCGATAAAAATGTCAGAGCTGCAGGCGCATGTGGATCAATTTTTCAACGGAATAACGTTAGAAGATGTTTTAAATGGAAAAGCAAAAGAGGTGAGCGATGCAAAGTGAAGCTAAGGTGCAAAATCTCAAAGAAATGGTTGCGTACGCGGACCAATCTGTAGTGAGCAGGACAATAATAGATAAGCCAGTTGCGACTGTCACACTGTTCGCGTTCGACAAGGGGCAGAAATTGAGCGAGCACCAGGCGCCCTATGATGCGCTTGTGGAGGTGCTTGATGGATTTGGAGAAGTGGTGATCGCTGGCGAGGCGCACAGGATTGGAGCTGGTGAGATGGTGATAATGCCGGCGAATGTGCCGCACGCGGTTAACGCGGTTGAAAAATTTAAAATGCAGCTTGTAATGATCAGGCAGAAATAATCAACAAAAGTTTTTTACTACAGCGAAAGGAAAAAGAATGGGAATGTTTTGTTATCAATGTGAACAGACAGCAGGCGGGACTGGTTGTACCAAGGTCGGCGTGTGCGGCAAGAACGAGGATATCCAGAGTTTGCAGGATACGCTGATGTTCGCACTCAAGGGAATAGGCGCATACGCGTACCACGCAAGAGAGCTTGGCGCCAGGGATGAACAGGTTGACGCGTTCATGCACGAGGCTATGTTCTCGACACTGACGAACGTGGATTTCGATCTCAACAGGTACATCGGGCTGTGCCTCAAGGCAGGCGAGATGAACCTGCGTACGATGGAGATGCTCAATAACGCGCATGTGGCAAGGTTCGGTGCGCCGACTCCGGCTGATGTTACCGTTGGCACAAAAGCAGGCCCTGGCATCGTAGTAACTGGGCATGACCTGCTTGATCTGCTGGAACTTTTAAAACAGACCGAAGGTAAGGGGATAAATGTTTACACGCACGGCGAGATGCTGCCGGCGCATGGCTACCCGGAATTGCGCAAGTACAAACACCTCGTGGGCAATTACGGCACAGCTTGGCAGAACCAGAAAAAAGAGTTCGAGGAATTTGGCGGGGCAATACTGGTCACCACAAACTGTGTGATGATACCAAAAGATTCGTACAAGCACCGGATGTTCACATGCGGGATCGCGGGGGTTGAAGGCGTAACGCATTTGAAGAACAGAGACTTCGCCGAGGTAATAAAGAAAGCATTGGAATGCGGGCCGCTGAAAGAAAATATAACTGCCAAGACATCGACGGGCTTCCATTATTCCGCGGTGCTTGGAATGGCTGATAAGGTAATTGCAGCTGTTAAGGCAGGCAAAATAAAAAGATTCGTATTCATCGGCGGCTGCGACGGTGCAAAGCCGGGCAGAAATTATTACACCGAGTTGGCTGAGAAAATGCCCAAGGATGTTGTGATACTGACCGCGGCATGCGGCAAATACAGGTTCAATTACCAGGACTTCGGCACGATAGACGGCATACCGCGTCTACTCGACGTGGGCCAGTGCAACGACTGCTACGGCGCGATACAGATCGCGATCGCTCTTGCGGGCGCATTCAACTGCGGTGTAAACGATCTGCCGCTTTCGCTTGTGGTGTCATGGTACGAGCAGAAGGCCGTTGCGATACTGCTTACACTGCTGCACCTTGGCATAAAAGGCATAAGGCTTGGACCCACACTGCCGGCGTTTTTAAGCCCGAACGTAACAAAGGTGCTTGTTGACGCATACGACATCAAGCCGATATCAACAGTAGAGGCTGATATCGCGGCAATAATGCAAGGTAAATAAATATCAGGAAGTCCTCGTGTCGGGGCTTATCTTCGGATGGGCCCCGATGCGAGGCGCAGGGGATATATATGGCTACACGAAACATAGTTAAGATCGACGAAGAAAAATGCAACGGCTGCGGAGATTGCGTGACGGCTTGCGCCGAAGGCGCTATCGCGATAATCGACGGCAAGGCAAAGCTCGTGAGCGAAACATACTGCGATGGGCTGGGGGCGTGTTTGGGACACTGTCCAATGGACGCGATACATATTGAGCAGCGGGAATCAGCCGAGTTTAACGAGGATGCCGTAAAGAAGCATCTGGCCCAATCGACTGCTCCGGCAGCGAGGCGCTTTGCGGGCGGGCAAGGCGGCGGGTGTCCTTCGATGGTCGCGCACACGTTTGAGCAAAAGCCCCAATGCGCATGCGATTGCAGCGGTTCAGAATCCGCGCCGGCTAAATCAACACTTGGCAACTGGCCTGTGCAGATAAAACTCGTTTCGCCAAACGCGCCATTCCTGAAAAACGCGGATGTGCTCCTTGCGGGCGACTGCGTACCTTTTGCGATGCCGGATTTTCACAGCAAGGTGCTCGCGGGCAAGGCGCTGCTTGTAGGCTGTCCAAAGCTCGATGATGGGCAGTTTTACGTCGATAAGCTGGCGGAGATATTTAAGAACAACGTAATAAAATCCTTAACCGTGATACACATGGAAGTGCCCTGCTGCTTCGGCCTGAGACGAATTGCCGAAATGGCGATGGAGCGGGCGGGCAAGGAGATAAGTATAATCGATGTCACGGTGAGTTTGGAAGGTAAGCAAATGTAAAAACTAATACAAAGTCTTATGACGTCCGAGATTGGCGCCTTGCTTTAAGAGTTCATCCTGAACGTCTTCAAAATTGACATGCCTGGGGGCAAGTTTTGTCTGGGCGGCAATCGCGGCGCAGGTTCCGGCTGCCTGACCGGTGGCCATCGCGGTTGGCATGCACCTGAATGAAGAATGTGCTTGGTGTGTACCAGAAATGCAGCGACCGGCAACGAGCAGGCTTTCTATCTTCTGCGGGATAAGACAGCGGAGCGGAATATCATAAGACTCACCGGGCGGGAGATTTTTTAAAATCGTTCCCTTTCCTGCTGGATTATGAATATCAATCGGATATGCGCAGCGAGCAATCACGTCTTCAAATTTCCGCGCTTCCAGAACATCGTGCGTTGTAAGTTTATATAAACCCATGATGCGACGCGTCTCGCGCACGCCGACTGTTGTGCCGCTCTGGAGAATATAACTTTTTTCAAAGCCGGGAACGTAGCGCTTTAGAAACGTGGCGATCTGTCTCATCTGGTGACGGCCGACGATCTCGGCTTTGGTAAGATCCCACACATCAGTTCCGAGCACTTCAATTACGCGGGTGGAGTTAACGGCGA
>MHYB01000110.1:4771-15141 GCA_001824635.1 Planctomycetes bacterium GWF2_50_10 | reverse complement strand
AGCGCATATGTTGCGAATGCCTGTTTTTCAAATTCGCCCATGCGGAACATTAGAGACATCGGCTGTACTTTGCCGTCCTCTATGCGACCAACTTCGAAAGGCGCTCCTGCGCGGGCGGCGATATCGCCATCACCAGTACAATCAATTACAATTTTAGCATTCACAACGATCGGTCCGGATTTTGTTTCAAATACCACGCCTTTGATACTGCCATCGCAGAGAACATCCGAAGCAAAAGCATGGAATAAGAGAGAGATGTTGTGTTCTTCGAGCATATCAAGGGCAACGATCTTGAATATCTCTGGATCGAATGTTGTAACATAACCTGTGTCAAAGCATGGTTCTACCGCTCCGCCGCGGGCGACGAGACGCAAAACAAATTCCTGGGCAATACCGGCCACAACGGGATCACCCTGGCCGTGGTCTGTGGGGAACAAAGTTGCCGCGCCGGGTTTTTCAGAGACGGGTATCTGGGTGAAATAGGACATCCACGGGATCACAAGCGCAGCTGTCGCGTTTCCGCCGACAAAACCATACTGTTCGGCAAGTACAACTTTTGCGCCGCACATCGAGGCAGCTATCGCGGCTCCCAGACCGGCGGGCCCTGCCCCGACAACAAGCACATCCGTATCAGCAGCGACAATAGCCTTTCTGGATGGAATAGTAACCGTATTATTATGTTGCGGCCTGGGCAAGGCAGGCATTTCATTTCCCCCTGGGCACAATACTTTTTCTTCTAAAACCGGACATGATGAATTCTACGACCAGTTCATTGGTCTGTGCTGCGCGTTTTTGAAGTCCTGGCAAAAGGCGAACTATATTTGCACGTACACGTTGTTGTTTATCCCAGGAAGTATCAATATAAGCGATAAGCCTGCCCGCATTGACGAGGTGAAGAGGCGGAGTATCCATTTTCAGGTCTTCAAGAAAACCGCCCACCTTCGACGCATAAGGCAGCGCGACAAAAGGAACATGCTGCAGGGCGGCAAAGATTAGAAAATGGAGTCGCATACCGACCGCAAAAGAAAAATTCTCCATAAGGCTCAGTATCTGGCCTGATGAATATTCAGATCTGAGTACAGCCGCATGCTGTGGCCGGAGCATTTGCGAAATAACCGCATGGGCATGCTGAAGATCGCGCATGTTCCTTTCCATCGGTATAAAAACGACTTCCGCGTTGAAACGATCGACCATGTAATCCGCCGCGTTTGCAAGCAGAGCGTGGTAATGCTCCGTCGATATATCCGGCGAGGCTGGGCCAGGCTCTCGAACCGACATACCCACAAGCGTCTTTGTTCCGTCGATATGTTCACGTCTGAGCGCTTCTTCCGGCAACGGCTCTGGTTTGAGCAGCAGCGCCGGATCTGCTGTTACGATGATCTCCTGAATTACGCCGAGTTCTTCAAGCAGCGCCTTGGCATTGCGGTCACGCACCGTGATTAATGATGCCTGGTTCAGCAGGTCACGCACAAGAGCCTGGTTTGTCGGGTCGTGAAGAGGACCCGCTGAAATCGCATACACGATAACCGGAATATGTTTCTCTAGCGCAAGGGCAACTTCACGCAGAAAGGACTTAGTTTCTGAATCGAAAAGTATACCCCCGCCGCCCAATATTAATAGATCAAGTTGGCCCACGACCTGGGCAGATTCCGCTCGCGTCATTTTGCGAACAGGAACTGCTTTTTCCACTTTATGCCGCGCCAGCGTGTCTTTGGGATCCCGTGAAAAAACGGTTATCTCAAGGTCAAGAGCTTTTCTAAGCTGGGCTATCATCGATTCAAGAATCGCCTCGTCACCAAGATTATATCCTCCATAAGAGCCGCTGATCCCAATTTTGATAATAGGATTACGTTTGGCCATAAATCCCCCTTGAATGAAAAGTGCACAAGATCAGCATAGCAAATACTCCAAAAGCGGGCAAATAAATAGCGGTCGAGTAAACAATTGTGTTTATCGGACCAAAGTTTAAATAAAATCTTGTTTTGGATTAAGGCCGACCGCCCTGTTGTCGATAGAAAAGTGTCGGATAGGCGCGCAGTGACGCGTGAAAATTTTTAGTAACAAGCAAAAGACAGGGAAGATTTATGCAAAAGGTACGCAGCTTTACGGTGTTGCCGTCTTTGCCCGAGCCGTTGAAAGAACTTAAGACGATAGCCATGAACATGTACTGGTCATGGAATTCGGAATTTATTGAATTGTTCAGACGCATAGACACCAATTTGTGGGAAACGTGTGCGCACAACCCGATGAAACTCCTCGGCACTGTTTCGCAGGCCAGGCTTGACGACCTTGCGGATAACGAAGGGTTCATCTGTCAACTCCAAAGGTGCTCACAAAAATTAAGCGAACACCTGGCCGCGCCGAACTGGTTTGAAAAAGTCTATTCGAAAAACTCAAAGCCGGTGATAGCCTATTTCAGCGCGGAGTTCGGCATACATGAGGCGCTGCCTATATATTCCGGCGGCCTTGGCATATTGGCTGGCGACCATTTGAAGAGCGCTTCCGATCTTGGCGTACCCCTGGTTGGCATAGGACTGCTTTACCAGAAGGGATACTTCAGACAGTACCTTAACACTGACGGCTGGCAGCAGGAATCATATACCGAAAACGATTTTTACAACATGCCCATAGAACTTATTCGCAAGAAAAATTCCAGCAGGGCGCTTACGATATCCGTACAGTTCCCCAACAGATGCGTAACGGCCCAGATATGGGCGGCGACTGTCGGCAGAGTCAAGCTCTACCTGATCGACACTAATGTCACTTGCAACAGCGCATCGGACAGGATGATAACATCGACGCTTTACGGCGGCGATTCGGAAATGAGAATACAACAGGAAATCATGCTGGGCATCGGCGGCCTCAAAGCGCTGATGGCGATGGAGCTTGAGCCGACAGTGTGTCACATGAACGAAGGACATGCAGCGTTCATGGCGCTTGAGCGCATACGCCAGCTCAGGTCTTCAAAGAACATGACATTCGAGGAGGCGGTCGAGGCGACAAAGGCCGGCAACGTCTTTACGATTCACACACCCGTCAAGGCTGGCAACGATGAATTCACGGTCGAAGTAATGGATCGTTATTTCGGCCATTATTTCGCAAACCTTGGAATCAACCGCAAGCAGTTCCTGGCCCTGGGTCGATTCAATCCGGAAGATGAACTTGAAACATTCAAGATGCCGGTATTGGCACTCAAACTCGCAGCCTATCGCAACGGCGTAAGCGAACTCCACGGTGAAGTTTCGCGAAGCATGTGGTCGCAGCTCTGGCCCGATGTACCCAATAACGAAGTGCCGATTAAGTCCGTGACCAACGGCATTCATGCAAAGACATGGCTAAGCGGTGAGCTTGATTCGCTATATGAAAGATATCTCGGCTCGAACTATGCAGACGAGATCGTGGATAAATCAATCTGGAAGCATACCGACCAGATACCGGACGAGGAACTTTGGCGCACGCATCAGCGCGGCAAGGAAAAACTTGTTGCGTTCGCAAGAAAGCGTCTCAAGGCGCAGATGATGCGCAGAGGCTCATTCCACACTGAACTGGGCTGGGCCGAAGAAGTGCTCGATCCGGAGGCATTGACGATAGGTTTCGCGCGACGCTTCGCAACGTATAAACGCGGCAACCTGTTGCTCAAAGATACTAAGCGGCTCATCAAGATGCTAACTGATACCAATAGACCCGTACAGTTCATCTTCGCGGGCAAGGCGCATCCTCGCGATGCCGAAGGCAAGGAGATTATCCGCCAGATAATTCATTTCGCCGCGCAGAATAATATACGCCGCAAGCTGGTGTTCCTTGAGGATTACGATATCGATATCGCTCGCCACATGGTACAGGGCGTGGATATCTGGCTCAACAATCCCCGAAGACCGATGGAGGCAAGCGGTACCAGCGGCATGAAGGCTGCTCTTAACGGCGTGCTCAACATTTCGACGCTGGACGGATGGTGGTGCGAAGGATATGCTCCGGACGGCGGCTGGGTGATCGGCGCCGGTGAATCCTATAACGATACGGAATACGGCGACTCGGTGGAATCGCAGGCGCTTTATAACCTGCTGGAAAACGAGGTGATACCTCTGTTCTTCACGAGGTCCGCTGATAACCTGCCAAGGGCCTGGATACATCGCGTCAAGACTTCGATCAAGTGGATCGCTCCGCAGTTCAACACGCACCGCATGGTGGCGGAATACACACGCAAGTTTTATAATTCGGCTGCATCGAGATGGCGTTACCTTACCGCCTCAGCAATGGCGCGGGCACGGGCGCTTTCGATGTGGAAGTCCAATATCAAGAACGCATGGCATGAGCTGGCGATCAAAGATGTAAACGTGCAGGCTGATGAAGCTGTAACGGAAGGCGGCGAGACTGTGGTAAAGCAGCCGCAGGTCGAAGTAGGCACGGAGCTGAAGATATCCGCACTGGTTCGGCTCGGCAAACTGCGGCCAGAGGACGTCTCGGTTGAAATATACTATGGCACCGTAGATTCGTGGGGTAATATTAAGGACGGCTCGCCTTCACGTATGAACTACGACAAGGTTGGCTCCAATGACGGAGAGCATTTCTTCGTCGGCTCGATACCCTGCAAGATCAGCGGACAGCATGGCTTTGCTATAAGAGTGCTGCCAAGGAACGAAGACCTCGTCGATCCTTACGAGCCAGGCCTGATACTCTGGGAAAACGCGTGCAGCTAACGTGACGCATATGTAGAAAAGCCCGGCCTAAAACCGGGCTTTTTTATTTATCTTTTTCATTGCGGCGCGGTATAAAACCAGCATGGAATACGCGATTATCATTGCTGTCTCATTCTGTGTTTCGCTGCTTACGCTTTTCAGCGGCTTTGGACTTGGCACACTTTTAATGCCCGCGTTTGCGATCTTTTTTACCGTACCTGCTGCGATCGCGGCGACCGCCGTGGTTCACTTGGCTAATAACATTTTCAAAGCCATTCTGCTGGGAAAAAAAGCTGATCTGCGAGTTACACTGCTCTTTGCCCTGCCTGCCGCCGCCGCTGCCATACTTGGGGCACTTCTGCTGAATTTATTCGCCGCAGCACAACCGCTTTACCAGTATGCATTTTTCGGCCCGCGACAGATCACCGCTTTGAAACTGGTTATCTCGGCGCTTATACTTATCTTTGCCATTCTGGAAATTATCCCGCGGCTCGCAAAAATCGGTTTTGGCCGCAAATGGATCCCGCTTGGGGGATTACTGAGCGGATTTTTCGGCGGCCTCTCCGGCCACCAGGGTGCGCTTAGAAGTGCTTTTCTGATAAAGGCTGGGCTGGACAAAGAAGAATTTATCGCAACCGCGGCACTATCGGCGATAGTAGTCGATGTTGTAAGAATAATTGTTTACGGATTTACATTTCTGGCCGGCTCGTTCAACGACGCGGGCGCCGTCCCGCGCAATCTTATCCTGACCGCAATAGCCGCCGCTTTTGCTGGTGCATACCTGGCAAAGCACATGATGAAGAAAGTAACCTTCCGTTCTGTGCAGATGATCATCGCAATACTGCTCGCATTTACCGCTTTGGGCCTTGGCTCAGGCCTGCTCTAGAATCTCAGCATCTCCAACGGCAGAAAATCTATATTCGTAAGCCTGGCCTTTTTCATGCGGCTCATCAGGGACGCTGTGGCGATGTAGTAACGCGGAAAGTCCGGCAGGATGAACAGTTCCGAGCCATCCCATGTTGAGTGGTCAAAATAAAACCCTTCCATACCCATCAGTGAAGGCGGCCCTTTTTTATCAAGCTGTAAGTACCTTGCTTTTGATCTTACCGGATCAAAACCACCCGCACGGCCCATGCAGATAACCCCTTTATATCGATAATCTGTTTTTATTCCGGAGACTGTGACATCATAAGTTTCAATTCGCACACTGCCCTCCCAAACATCAAGGACACGTTGCGAAACGATAAGCAGGCTGTGGCTGTTCCAGATAAAATCCCCTGCGGCCTTTCCCGTGTCGATCTCAACATTCACCGCGTTTTTAAAACCAGGCCCAGCGTCCCAAAGGTGAGCATAATCCTCCTCTTCAAGGTGCACCTGACCATAGTAATACTTATGTCGGCTGTATGTTTTGAGAAGGTCGTCAGTCGTAAGGTAATAAAATTTTTGAGCATCTGTTTTCATTCTAAAATCCTGCCATATCGATTGCGTTTGAGATTATTTCCAGTGCGTTTGGTGAATTCGCGAAAAATCCCCGCCAGGCCACGTTATAACCGGCGCGATGAATCGCAATATGTGAACCTTCATCCATGAGCCTGGTGAACCATGGATGATCTATCGAAAGACCGTATTCTTTGAGAGCTTTATTGGCAACCGCTCGGAATTCCTGCGGAATAACATGATGAACCTCGCCCTTTGCTTTTGTGCCTATCTTGGCCAGAAGCTTGCTGCGGTAATTTGATCTTGTGTAGCTGCCCACGTTTTCTCGCATAACTTTTAGCGTGTTTGCGAAGTGCCGCTTATTGATCTCGGTGATATATCGCCTTGCCCAGTTGAGCGCACCGACGCTGCGCTTTGCCTCTCGCGCGCGAATGTCGGCGGAACTTATTATCCCGCCATAAAGACCCAGCGGGTCTGTGCGATTCAGCGGATCATCAAGGCAGTATAGCAGCGGATGAAAGCTGGCTGGCTCTAGAAAATCCGGCTTGATTGGATCAGCAGTTGTGAAACCAAACGTCTGCGGGTCGTAATAGCGCGATTGACAATAATATTTGCCGATTTCTGAATCATAAAAATATCCCGCAAAACGAATATCGCAATTAATTTGCCCAGTCGCGCCGAGCACATTGCCCCATGAATCATAATTGAACGCAGATACGATCTCGGCATCCGAATTTACCAATGCACGCACGCTGCAAAGACGATCTGTCAAAACAAAAAGCGGGGCCGATGATGTTGATCCATTATACTGAACAATGAGCCTGTCGTTTGCCCAGATGTACGACTTAAGAATCGTTTGCGGCTCGCCAAAGACCATGAGCACCCTGGCGGGAGATGAATAGGTGTCATAAATGTAATAATTATTCCCCCTGCTCACGCGTGGGCCGTCAGGGCTGTAACGTGATATCTCACTAGTGCCATTATGCCAGCAATTTTTTATGAAGCCATCCCAGGTGTAATCTATCGCGAACTGATCGACCTGCGATGCACTCACAAAGGATGACCGGGCGCGAAGATTCTGATCCCATTCAACTGCCCTGCCGTTTGAATCCGCCACGATCTGATCGCCGTTATAAGAATACGTTCCAGGCTCTAAACGAGATTTTGCCAGCAGGTTGCCTGCGTCGTCCCAAGTGTATGAGATATCTTCATCGCCTGTTTCATTCGTGAGCCGCGAAAGCATATCATAGCCGTACGATAAATTCATAGCCCCGCCCGCACAGGTTTGGTTTGAGCCGCGCAGGCGATTCAAGCCGTCATAAGAATACGCAACGGCAAAATTGACGCTCGAAGGTGATACACTCACAAAAGTAATATTATCATCACGATCATAGCTGTAATTAACATCCATCACCTCGCCGCCGAACAGCGAACTGGACAAATTAAAGCGGGTCTGCTTGACGCGCGAGTTCCTATCATTTGTAAAACTCGCCGGCATCGAAAAAGTATTTGGCATAAATATATTGGCAAGCCTGCAAGCCCCATCATATTCATACATGATTTCATATATTGGCTCGCTGCCCCCGGGAGCAAGGACACAGATACTTCCAAGCTTATCGTTTGCGGCATAGGAGTATGATGTTACAAAACCGCGGTGATCTTTGGCTTCGATGAGCCTGTCAAGCGGGTCGTACGAATATTCAATGCAGGATGAACCACCGATATTTTCTGATCCGGTTCTGAAATCTCTCGTGCAGATCTTTCTTGCGAAACTGTCGTATTCGTGCAGAACGTATCCGCCATCAGGATAGTCTGTGCGCATGCGATTTCCATAACCATCATATTGGTAGGATATCCACCGCAAATTCCCTTCATCATCGAACAAAGCCCGCGAACCAATCGTTCCATCCACGTTGTAATTGGCAAGTTTTACCGCGCCGGATGGATAGAGCATCTTGATCCAGTTTCCCATCGCGTCTGTACGGATAAAAGTATCTTTGCCCGCCGCATCAGTTATACGGATATTATAAATTTCACCGTCATGATCAAAACCTGTATCGAAGTATTGATAAGAAGTCACCGCGTTTCGAGTCGCATCGATCTGCTGTGTGATCCTTATAACCCGCCGTCTGGCATCATATTCTAATTGTTTCTTCGCAAGCACCGAGCCATCATGATCATAAGACGTAACACTCTTTTCAAGTCCATTGGCATAATACTCGTATCTGGTTTTGACCTGTCCCGCCAAATTCGGATCAACCTGCGAAAAATATTCCGCTGTTTTGTGCCCCGTAAGATCATACTCATAGTGGGTTTTGGTACCATTGGGATCAATTTCATGAACGCAGTTTCCGCTCGCGTCATAGCCATATAACGTAGCAAGCGCAACCGAACCCGGCGCGACAACACTTTGTATCCTCCGGCCAAGAATGTCATACTCATCAAGCGATTCGTAATCCTGCATCATGTCCCCGCTCACCCGCTTTAACGTGGCGGATCCTGATGCAGTGTAACCCTGCCGCACTGATTTCAGCAGCGTCATATCATCATAATCGTAATGATCTGTTTGGATTAAGCGCGACATGCTGTCATATGCATGTTTAATTACGAAGTCGTTCACATCACGGTTTATGCGCCGCTCCTGAATTTTCAGACCGCGCTGATCATAGCTGTATTCTATCCCCCCGCCGTCGTCGTAGAGCTTGAGTTTCGGCGCATTATTGCGTGTGTAGTTGGTTCTTACCGTACCGGATGAAAGCAGCCGTTCAAATGTCTTATTCGACCGATTGTCAAATCCAGCCTGCGTAAAGCCAAGCTGTACCACACCGTCATAAGATGATGGCACAAATTCACCGCTGCTTTTGCTCATACACTGTGGATCATCATACAAATCGGTTTTATAACAGTTACCGAAATCGTCAAGCCAGTATCTTGTAACCAGCCCGCCCGCCGAAGCCTCAAGACACAACCTGCCCAGGCCGTCATGATAGTATCGCTTGACCGGCTGCAATTCGCCGCCCTGCAAAACTTTTTCAAACGTCTTATTACAAAAAGAATCATATTCGTAAATCGTAACAAAATTATTCGGATCGATCTTCTTGCTAACAAGCCCGTTTGGTAAATATTTAAATTTCGTAGAAGCCCAGACCGCGTTCGGCTCGCCGGCCGCCCCCGATATGAGAACCTTTTGCTCAACCATGTACTTGCCATACTCATCCGCCTGGCCAGAGGCATCTCCGTAAACATATCGCGTCTGTACCCGCTCGCCCCTGCCGCTAAGTTCCGTAAAACCGGTTTTACAAATTTGTTCGCTGTAATCTGGATGATACGCGAACAGTTCACAAATATACTCTGTCGCGTCAACATAAACGCGTTTTTCAACAGCATCACCGAACGCATTATAAACGATCTTCGTCTTGCGTTTAAAACCATCGAACGATTCCGTTATTTCCGTGGGCTTGAGCGGATGCCTCACATCAGCGAATGTGCAGTTAGAATCGATTGCCGAACAGCCATCTGCTGTTATTATCTTCGACTCCACCGCCGCACCGTTCGCATTCTGTATCGTGATCTCATCCTTGTAAGGCGTCGATTCGATTGTTTTGAGCCACCATGCCTCGCCCGCACCTTCAGGCCGAAAAAATTCATAACTGTATTTCGTTTCCAGCCAAACCCCCGCCTCTACAAAATCCCTCCTCGCCTTCACCCTCGAAAATTCGTCATAATCTATCTCGATCGAGGCCTTTGAAATATCATCGTACGAAATTCGCCTTACCAGCGCATTGGCATCATACTGATACCCAACAACCTGTTCCATGAGCCTAGTCGTATCATACACGCCGTTTGCATCGACTCCGCTGCCCCGCTTTATTACTTTATAGATCGAAGCCCCATCATCCCACACATAATCCACCCGCAGGCATATCTGCCCTTCGCTTACAAGCCTGGCCTCCGTATAAAAACCATTGCCATCAAGATCAAGCTCTATCGTCGCGCTGGGGCACGTCATCCTGGTGATAGCTTTTTGCTCGCTGTCCCATGTAAAATTGATCTCATTGCCGAATCGATCCCTCACCGCTGCCAGATTCGCGTTTACACAGAACCCGATTTCACCAAATGGCCCAGCCGCTTCGATACTCGGATTCTCCACGCAAAAGAACTGCTCCGTCCCGTCACGATCCTTCACCACATATTCTATACGGCTTACCATCCCGCTGCCGTCATCGTAGCTTGTTCGTTCGAGCGTTTGCCCCGTAT
>MHYB01000110.1:245-4697 GCA_001824635.1 Planctomycetes bacterium GWF2_50_10 | reverse complement strand
TCGCCAAAACCCAGCAGCGACCCATCCCAAGATGGCACTTCAAATACCCCACCCGGTTCGATCGCATAATAAAACCTCGCGTCCTCAGTAAGCGTAACATGATACGAGTGCGAAAAACCGTTCGCGAACGGCTTGGGATAAAAACGCCGCGCACTGTTATAAACCCGTGTAAGCTCAAATTCCACACCGCCTGGCCACGCGACCTGGATATCCGGCTTCTCCTGATGCACAAATGAATTCGACTTGAAATCCCCAACCACCGCAAACCGCTTGAACAACTGCTGCCCTTCGTAATCTGCAGTGACTATCTGCACCCCCTCCGGACACGAAAGATGATCGTCGAAAATTGCTATCGCCAAAAAGTAATACCCGTTGGGAATCGCCGAAGTATCCCAGTAACCAAGCACGGAATTCGCCGCCACCTCAGTGCCGCTATCCGCCACGCTCCAGTTATATGGCTCATTGGGATTCAGATCCGCCGGGCAAAACAATATCTGGTACTTGCCGAAATTCTCACACCAAGCTGACCCAACCACCGCCACCTTTCCCCGTATGAGATCATCCCTGCACGCGCATGGAGAAGTTATGACCGCGTGATTATCGCCCTGCTCATCGGTAACCGACAGCTTATCTAATATAAGGTAATCATCTTGCGATGCTTGAAATGTGATCTGGCCCAAACCCGCCGGACTCGATGCAAAGCTTGTTGTATCTACCCCTGCGCCGTCATAAAAGATCGAGCAACTCCCCGCCGCCCAGTCCATATCCAGCAGCACATCCCCATAATCATAAGACCATGTCGCCGGCGTCAGCACAAAACCGCCGCCGTCGTAAACATAAATAAAACCGTCCACATCGAATCGAATCCCAGCCGCAACCCCCGCCCCACTGTAAACGAGCATTTGCGAACCGATCCCCGGCGATAGCCTGCCTCTTATGAACCTGTGATTATTCCCGGCGTCTGAAAATAACTTGACAACCGACGCCCCCGCCTCGATGCGGACGTAATTATACATCCCCCCGACCACCCAGTCTCCCGCCGTTTGGTCCCAAACATAATAGACCTCTTCATCTACATCCGCCTCCCCAGCAGCAACCTGCCACCCTTGTTGATAATCCAGCGGCCCAAGACCAAAGCCGCCCATCGCCTCAAAAGAAGTCGAATATGGCAGCCCATGCGCATAATACTCGCTGCAGTCTACCTCCCCCAGCCACTCGTCGGCCAGCAATGCCAAATCCCGATTATCCGTTTCACCGCTGTTGTCGATATCGCCAATTGAAGCCTGGCCATACCCCCCCACCAAAACGGCGTAATCTCGGAGGTTTACAGATCCATCACCGTTTAGGTCCTTGCACCGGTTTAAACCATAAGCAAATTCGACCAGAACCACAACGAAGTACAACCACCATCTTCCTGACAGCATATATCCATCCTTGTTCATTGCGGGTAACCGGATTTAACCGATAAGATGGAGTGCCTTCAACAAAATAGAGCCTCCGGTGTCAGCTACTGTCACCGGCGGCTCAAATGCTTGCCCTACCCTTTTCCCTTTGCCATGTACATTTGCCTTTTAACGTTTGCCTTTTGCCTTAATCCTGTCTTCTCAAAAATCCGTGAAAATCCGTGGCTAAGATACTATCCTGACTCCTGAATGCATTTTTCCGCACTTTTGCACTTTTGCACTTTGCACTTTGCACTTTCTTCCTGAACCCTCCCCCCCTCTATCTGCTCATTCAAAGCTTGCTCTTCTCGGTATTTACAACTAAAATGCCGCCATGGACGACAAGCAGAAAAAATTTCTTCTGGCAGTTGCAAGGAATGCTGTGGTAGCGGCTGTTAAAAAGCACCGCCTGCCCCCCCCGCAAACCAGCGATCCCCTGCTCCTTGAGCTTCGAGGCTGTTTCGTCACCCTCAAAAACAACGGCGACCTTCGCGGCTGTATCGGCAATTTTGTCGCCGATAAGCCCCTTATCGAAATGATCCACAATATGGCGATTGCCGCCGCGACCGAAGACCCCCGCTTTCTCCGCGATCCCATAACGCATAGGGAAGCAAAAAAGCTCGATATCGAGATTTCCGTCCTTTCGCCGCTGGTCAAAACTGATGATCCCCTTAGCCTGCAACTCGGCATTGACGGTATCTATATAAAGAAGGGTTTTGCAGCCGGCTGCTTCTTGCCCCAGGTAGCCACCGAAACCGGCTGGACAAAAGGAGAATTCCTGTCATATTGCTGCGAGCATAAGGCTGGCCTCGCCCCGGATGCATGGAAAGATCCAAAAACCAATGTGTACCTCTTCACCGCCGATGTGTTCGGCGAAGAGGATTTTTAATCCAACGTATGTTGATCAACGGTAAATTTTTTGAGACAGAACGTATTTGAATTTATGGCACACCGTGTATTTATTAGTGCGGCAGAACCAAGCGCAGATCACCACTGCGCAAAACTAATCGAGGCGGCAAAGAATACCGAAACACCCATGTCTTTCGTGGGCCTGGGCGGCTCGCACATGCAAAAGGCTGGATGCCAGATAATCGAAAGCATGGCCCAGCGCGCCGCGATGCACTATAACGTCCTGGGCCAGATCGGCTATTATTTCCGCGTGCTCCGCCAGATCAAAAACTATTTTAAAACCAACAAGGTCGATCTCGTAATTCTTTGCGACTCGCCCTCATTTAATTTCCACGTAGCTAAAATTGCCAAAAAAGCCGGCATTAAAACGCTTTTCTATGTCGCCCCGCAGCTTTGGGCATGGGCGCCTTGGCGAATACGAAAAATGCGCCGCCTATGCGATATGCTCGCTTGCTTGCTGCCTTTCGAAGAAAAATATTTTTCCAGCCGCGGCATAAAAACAAAATTCGTCGGCAACCCCCTCTTCGACGACGCCCCGCCCGCACTTGAACAGGCCCGCGCCTCGCATACGTTCAACCAGGAAACCCCGACAATCGCGATCATGCCCGGCTCACGAAAAGCCGAACTCGAAACACTTTATGAACCCATGCAGCAGATCGCCCTTAAGGTCGCACGCAAAAAACCCGGCGCAAAATTCCTCATCGTCGCCGCAAACGACAACACTAAAATGTACCTTCAGTCCAAGGCCATCCGCCAGCTCCGCGCCGAAATATCCGTAAACACCGTCATAGAATCCGCCGCCCGCGCCGATCTCGTACTTGTCGCCTCCGGCTCAGCAACACTCCAAGTCGCCGCAACCGGAACTGTTCCTGTAATAATGTACCAGTCGAATAAAATACTCTGGCACCTCATCGGTCGCCACCTGGTGCGAATACCAAATCTCGCACTTGTCAACATCGTCGCCGGCCGCCGCCTCGTGCCCGAATTCATGCCATGCTTCGGCTCAATCGAACCGATCTACAAAGAATGCATGCGCCTCCTAACCTGCGAACCCGCCCAGCTTCAAAAACTCCACGACGACCTCGTCCACATAACAGAGCCGATGCTGAAAAACAACGCCTCCCAAACCACCGCAAAGATCGTCTGCGACATGCTGGAAAAATAATTACCCTGTTGCATTCTCCCCAACAGCGCATAAAAAAAGCGGGCCTCAAAAAAGACCCGCATTCTGACTTCTGACTTCTGTATTCTGTCTTCTTCTTAGTACATTCCGCCGCCGCCCTGTGGCATAGCCGGAGCTTCCTTCTTTTCAGGAATCTCTGTGACGATCGCGTCGGTTGTAAGCAGCAATGAAGCGATTGATGCGCCGTTCTGCAGTGCAGCTCTTTCGACCTTCGTCGGAACGATTACGCCCATCGCGATCATGTCGCCGTATACATGCGTCATAGCGTTGTAGCCGAAATTCTTTTCCTTGCTCTCGATAACCTTCTGAGCCACTATCGATCCGTCAAGGCCGGCATTGGTCGCGATCTGCTTGATCGGTGCCACAACCGCGCGCTTCACGATATCCACGCCGATCTTCTCATCGCCGAAGCATTCGATCTTATCCAGTGCCGCAAGGCAACGCAGCTGGCTCACGCCGCCGCCGGGCAGTATGCCCTCTTCGACCGCCGCTCTGCAAGCATGCAGCGCATCTTCGACCCTTGCCTTCTTCTCTTTCATCTCGGCTTCGGTCGCCGCGCCAACATTGATCTGCGCCACGCCGCCCGCCAGCTTGGCAAGCCTTTCCTGGAGCTTTTCAATATCATAATCGCTGGTCGTATTATTTATCTCGTTCTTGATCTGTTCGATACGGCCCTTGATCGCACCAGTTGTGCCCGCGCCTTCGATGATCGTTGTGTTGTCCTTATCGATCGATACGCGTTTGGCCTGGCCCAGCTGCTTAAGCTCGATGCTTTCAAGCTGAATGCCCAAATCTTCGAATATCGCCTCGCCGCCTGTGAGGATCGCGATATCCTGCAGCATCGCCTTGCGACGATCGCCGAAACCCGGAGCCTTCACAGCAGCTATCTGCAGCACGCCGCGAAGCTTATTGACAACC
>MHYB01000110.1:0-187 GCA_001824635.1 Planctomycetes bacterium GWF2_50_10 | reverse complement strand
GTTTTGCAACTTTTTCGAGGATCGGCACCATCGATTTAACAGAACTGATCTTCTTTTCATTTACGAGTATATAAGGCTTCTCAAGCACGCATGTCATGTTCTCAAAATTGTTCACGAAATGCGGACTCAGATAACCCTTATCAAACTGCATACCTTCGACAAGCTCAACCGTCGTCTCAAGCGACTG
>MHYB01000109.1:20543-26069 GCA_001824635.1 Planctomycetes bacterium GWF2_50_10 | reverse complement strand
TGCACTTTTTAAGAGTGTGCGGTATTTGAAAAGGCTATAGGGGGCGGTTGGCAAGAGTACTTGCCGGGCCTACGGCTGAGAAAAATTTTGAGTTTTGAGTTTTGAGTTTTAGGTTTTGAGTTGCGGAGTCGCTGCGCGATACTAATTATGCTGGATACCCGCTTGCGCGGGTATGACAGGGTCGGTGGTTAGTCGTGGGTTGGAGAATACACAGGAGAAGAGATTTGGCCACGGATTTTCACGGATTCTCACAGATATACTACTTGGAGAACACGGCCTAGCTGCGGTAGACCGTGCCACTGAACGGCTGGGAAATTGGCAATGTTGATTTGATGCTGTTTTGGTGGTAAAATGTTGAAATGGGAGGTGATCTGGGGACGTTAGAAAAAGGGAGATCGTTGTCATGAATAAAAAAACGGCTAAACTGGTTCTGGTGCTGGTGATGTTCGGAATGACGTTTGCGATGGGGTGTAAGAGTGCGTATTATTCAACGATGGAGACGTTTGGGAAGCATAAAAGGGATATACTTGTGGGCCGAGTCGAAAACGCTCGTGATGCACAGGAATCAGCAAAACAGCAGTTTCAGTCCGCGCTTGAGAAATTCACCTCAGTTGTAAATGTACCGTCAAGTGATCTTCAGGTGAAATATGATCAGCTTAAATCCGAACTCGACAGTAGTGAAAGCAAGGCCAACGCTGTTTCGAAACGCATAGCCGACGTGGAAAGTGTAGCAGATGATCTTTTTGAAGAATGGCAAGGGGAATTCAATCAATATAGTAACAAAGATTTACGCCGGGCGAGTGAGCAAAAATACAGGCAGACCCAGCGGCGATATGATCAACTCATATCGGCAATGAAACAAGCTGAAAGCAAAATTGAGCCGGTACTAGCGGCGTTTCGTGACCAGGTTTTGTTCCTGAAACACAATCTTAACGCACAAGCAATCGCGTCTTTGCAGAATGAGCTTGTTTCTATCGAATCAGATGTGGCAATACTGATCAAGGAGATGGACGAGTCAATTGCAAATGCCAACTCGTTCATCAACTCAATGGCTGGTGGCGAGCGATGATAAGCAGAAAGAAGTAAGTGTGTAAAAATGCCGTATATTAAAATTCCCGGCGTTCCCGGTAGAGTTTACCGACCGGAAGAAACTGGGCCTAAGAAGCACAATTGCCAAGATTGTTTTTGTTGTCAGATGTGCAGTGATGATAGATGTAAAATTTGTCTTAAGCAAGGAACAGGCAAGAAAAAAAAGGGATGCTGTAAAAAAGCTAAAAAATCAAA
This sequence comes from Planctomycetes bacterium GWF2_50_10, assembly GCA_001824635.1. GTDB lineage: Bacteria > Planctomycetota > Phycisphaerae > Sedimentisphaerales > GWF2-50-10 > GWF2-50-10. The sequence goes on along the minus strand of MHYB01000109.1, from coordinate 24,785 downwards.
TTTAGCTTCGCAGTAATTTCAGGAAGTAGTCTGGGGTTTTGGTTTCGAAGGTCATTTGTTTTTTTGTGATGGGGTGAGTGATCGTAATCGATTTGGCGTGGAGGGCGAGGCGCTGGCAGGGGTCGTTTGGCTTGCCGTATTTGCGGTCGCCGGCAATGGGGTGGCCAAGGTCGGCAAGGTGGACGCGTATTTGGTTTTTTCTGCCGGTGAGGAGGTCTATCTCAAGGAGGCTAAAGGACTTGGTTTCTTTTATTACCTTGTATCTGGTTTGAGCGAGTTTGCCTTTTGCGGGATCGGTGGTCGAATAGACGATGTAGCGGGGAGTCTCGGCAAGATAGGATGTGATGAGGTCTTCTTTTTTTGAAAGATGGCCGTGCACGATCGCGAGGTATTTTTTCTTAATATCTTTCCATTGGTCCTGTAGGAGCAGGTTAACTTCGTCACTTTTGGCGAAGATGAGTACGCCTGAGGTCCACTGGTCGAGGCGGTGAACGGCGAAAACCTGTTTGCGTGACTTGAGGGCGCCTTTGCGAACGTAGTCGGTGAGATAGTAATGTAAGGTGCGAAGTTTGTTTGTGGGCGTGGATACAGTTAAGAGTCCGGCGGGCTTATCCACTACAAGCAAATCGTTGTCTTCGTAAATTATTTCCAAACCCTGGGGCAAATGCCTTCTGCTGGAATTTTTGTGTGGTGAGGCCGATTGGGGTTTTGGTTTATCGTGCATAGAGAGATTGTAATCAGGTGTGGTTGAATATGCAAAAAAAAGCCGGGCGTTTGTGGCGTCCGGCTTTGGTTCGTTATGAAATAGCTTACCTTGCGTATTCGACGCAGCGGAGTTCACGCAGGAGCGTGACTTTTATTTCGCCGGGGTAGGTCATTTCTTCTTCGATCTTTTTGGCGATGTCGCGTGCGGTTTTGTTGGCCACTTCGTCGTCGACCTTTTCGGCGTTGACAATGACGCGTATTTCGCGGCCGGCCTGGATGGCGTAGGCTGTCTCGACACCTTTGAATGTGGTGGCGATCTCTTCAAGCTTTTCGAGGCGCTTGATATAACGCTCAAGGGTTTCGCGTCGTGCACCGGGCCTGGAGGCGCTGATGGCGTCGGCGGCTGCGACGAGCGGGGTATATGGATTATTGGGGAGCACATCGCCGTGGTGGGCTTCCGCGGCGTTGATGACAACATCGTGCTCGGCGAAGCGTTTGAGGTAATTGGCGCCAATTGCGGGGTGGCCGCCTTCGATCTCGTGGTCGAGCGCCTTGCCGATATCATGGAGCAGGCCTGCGCGACGGGCTAGTGTGCCGTCAAGGCCGAGTTCATCAGCCATTACCTGCGAGAGGAATGCGACTTCTATGCAGTGACGCAGTACGTTCTGGCCGTAGCTGGTCCTGTAATTGAGTGAGCCGAGAAGGCTGACGATCTTGCTGTTGAGGCCGCGGACGTCGACTTCGACGGTGGCGGCTTTACCTATCTGGAGGATCTTGTTTGTTACTTCTTTGCGGGTCTGTTCGACAAGTTCTTCGATACGGGTGGGATGAATTCGGCCATCCTGTATGAGTTTTTCCATGGACATGCGAGCGACCTCGCGGCGGACGGGGTCAAAGCCGGAAACGACGATTACGCCGGGGGTGTCATCGACTATGACATCGACGCCGGTGGCCTTTTCGAAGGCGCGGATGTTGCGGCCTTCGCGACCGATGATGCGGCCTTTCATGTCGTCACTGGGTATATCGACGGTGCTTACGCTGACTTCGCAGGTCTGCTCGGCGGCGTAGCGCTGGATGGATGAGGATATGAGTTCACGGCATTTTTCGTCGGCTGTTTCCTTGGCTTCTTCGGTCTTTCGCTGGATAAGGGCCGACATTTCGTTTTCGCACTCGTCTTCGAGACGTGTGAGGAGGAGCTGTTTCGCGTCCTCGACGCTCATATTTGCGACTTTGAGGAGCGTATTCTTTTCCTGGGCGAGCAATAAGGAAAGCTGCTTATCCTTGGCATCGAGGCCCTGGATCTTTTTCTGTACTTCGTCACGCTGGGATTTGACGCCGGCTTCTCGTTGCTGGAGCTGCTCGGTGAGGCGGTCGAGGGTGTCTTCGCGTTTGGAGAGCCGCCTTTCCGTTTCGCGGATCTCGTTCCTGGTCTGGTTGACCTCGGCGTTGTATTCCTCGCGGCGTTTTAGAAGTTCCTGCGAGGCCTCGACCTGGGCGGATTTGACTATCTTTTGAGCTTCAAGCTTGGCTGATTCGATCTGCTGGTCGACATGCTCTTTTAACTGTTTGCTCTTTGTTTTTTCGATGAGTTTGATGGCGACGAAGACAACGGCGCCGCCGATGATTAGGCCTAGAAGGCCAAAAGCGATTGCTAATATATCCATTTTCCTGCCTTTCAAGTGTACGCCCGGATGGCATACTGTTTACTGGTTACGACTTGAAGGGTAAGAAAATGAATCGGTGCGTATCGGGCATCGTATTATTAAGTAAAAGCAGGCCAAGCCGGAGGCGCATTGCACCATCGGCCTGAAAATCAGGTTTTTTTAGTAAAACCGGTCACAAATCTGATCTTTACAAACACTTTTAACTCTTGCTTCTACTAACTATTACGACGCACATTTCACAATGGCTTCCGCAAGCGGCAATCCCCTTTGCCGAGTGCCCAATGAAGGCCATTATTGATAATACAACCGAACAACTCAAACCTGCCCGCACGCGGGCTTCCAAGCCGTCCCTCTTAAGCGCAATATACGGAACAGTATCCTAACCTGTTCGCTGTCAAAGACATAATAGGGGTTCATTGACTTTTGGTCAAGCAAAACCTACGGAATGTGTTGGAATTGTGAGGAAGGAGACAGCAAATTGGAGGCGGGTGTAATCGCACGGCCAAGATGGCCGTGACACGAATGGAACACGGCCTAGCTGCGCTAGACCGTGCCACAAAACTGGTTTAATGCGGATGTGGGAATGCTATTTTACGCCGTAAAGGGGAGCTAATTGCTCGGCGGTGGGCTGTGAGATGTAGCGTTCACCTTTTGGGCCGACGAATTCGCCGCCGACTTTAATAAGGGTAACGGGTACATAGGAGCCGTTTGGATTCTGGACGTTGATGGTCAGGGTTTGCGGCGCGGGGGCCGGGGCAGCGGGCTTATGGCAGCCGCTGGCGACGATAAATATGGATATTGTAAGTACGATAAGCAGGATTTTCATATATTTCTCCAAAACCATTTATTACCAATTTACTGTGCGCGGGCCGAGTCGGCAAGCGGCAAATCTTGAACCGTCGGTGTCGGGAGTTTGGATCGTGAAATTCAGGGGTTGTTTGAAGATGGGGCCGGCGTAGGTAAAGGAGTGGAATTCGCCGTTTTCGCCGCAGGGGTCTACGTTTGCGGGCAGGTCGTGGAGGAAATGCTCATCGTAAAGCCGGCCGGCGAAGGAGGCGGGGAGTTTTTCGGTGTCGACGGAAATTATTACGGCTTTGAAGCCGAGGTTGATGAATTCGCGGGCTAATTGGGTGGTGTCTTGTTGCCAAAGAGGGAAAACGGCCTCGAATCCGGCCTGGGCACATTTATCCTGCCGATACTGGCGGAGGTCTTCGAGGAAAATGTCTCCGAAGATCGAGGCGGCCAGCCCCATGTCTTTATATCGATTGAGTACGGATGTAAGGGACTGCTCGTATTGAACATTGGAAGGATTTTGTCCGACGGGGACGACGTCGACAGTGATCCCGATGGAATCGGCCTGGGATTTGAGCAATTCTGGGGGGATATTGTGATGACATACGCCGCCGGTTTGGGAATCGACAATGGTTAAGAGGCGCAGGGGTTCATATTTGGCGGAGTTGAGGATTTTGTATAGGGTGAGGGCGGAATCCTTGCCGCCGGACCAGTTCATGTAAGATTTTATCATGGTGACCTATATTGGGATTAGCCGGCACTTTGCTCAAGTTCGGCGTGGACGACCAGGTATATTGTCTCATTTCCCATGGCACCGATAGCTAATACCGAGGTATTGCCCATAGGTATGCACACAGTGGTTTTTACATTACGATTGATGATATCTGGTAATTCAACATTATTTTTACCGAATCTGTATTTTTGCACCGAAGCTATTTGCCTATTGAGGTAATTGGTCTCAATAACTACCGAGTCGGATTTGGCGTTGAAACTGGGAGTCATCGAAAATTGAGTTCCGAGCTTGTAATTTTTGTATACGGGCTGCGGGACATTAGTCTTAGATTCGAAATATTTTTGGAGT
>MHYB01000109.1:15484-20510 GCA_001824635.1 Planctomycetes bacterium GWF2_50_10 | reverse complement strand
GTCTCACCGGTTTTCATGGCCAACGGCCCGGTGCTTATCAGTGATGCCTTCTTTTTGGGAACTTTATTAAGCAGCTTGGCAATTTTTGCATCTTCAACGGTGTAAAGCGACGCGGCCGTCTTGTCGGTGTTACAAGGCTTAGTCCGGCACATGGAGGCCAATAAGCTATTTACCTTTGCAGGTTTTTCAGTTGTAAACACCTTTACATCAAGCAGCACGGCAGGCCCCTGATCCTGTGCTAATGCGCAAAAACTCGTAGAAAACATTATTACCGCAAGGATGATTGAATTTTTCATAATTTCTCCGTTTGCAAAGATTTATTTCAGTTTGGCGAAAATTTTCCTTACCTCTGCGTCGATCTGATCTTGCGTCCACTGAGGATGATCCTGCTTGATCGCTGAGGCTTTGAGTTTCCAAGCCGTCCAGTAGAGTGTCATGCTCTGGGCGACTTTCTGGCCTGCCGTCATTTTGCGGTATATTTCAACCTGGATTTTGCGGGCTTCTTTAAGATGATCAAGCATGGGCATGATTATACGTTATCAACAGATTTAATCAAGCCGTAGGCCTGGGCTAATAATTGGATCGGGTGGTGGACTGGTTTTGAAGATATAAATTCTATCTGCAGTTTGCAGGCGGAGCATTCGGTGACTACGGGTAAGTTCGAAGCTACGAGGGCGGCTGATAGCTGGGCGGCGATTTTTAGGGATTTATCGAAGTTTTTCTTCTGCATGCCGAACGTGCCGGCGAGGCCGCAGCAGGAGGAGTTGAGGTCTGTAATTGTAATACCGCCAGATTTTTGGAATAGGGCCAGAGTTGCAGGTTTGGTTTTGGCGGCCAGGAGGTGGCAGGGGGCGTGGTAGGCTAGATCCGTTTTTATTTGGGCGGAGAAGGGTTTTAGATTGCTATTCTGCTGGAGGTTTAGAAGGTAGGACATTAGTTCGAATGTGTTCTCGGATACCAGATTGGCGTCGGGGGAGTTATCGAAGAGCGGCAGTTCGGTTTTTAGGAACAGGGCGGCGCTGGGCTCGGAGCAGACGATCTTGCAGCCATTTCGAACGGCGTCGGCAAGAGGCTTTATGGTTTTTGCGATATCGGCGCGGGCTTTTTTGATATCTCCATAGACGCCTGCGGGGAGCGGGACGGCAAGCTGGTTGGGAATCATAACTTCGATATTGTTATGGGTGAGTACATCGATGACGGCGAAACCGAGTGCGTGGTCGTTGAAATTGACGAAGGTATCGACGAAATAGGCGACTTTATCAGTTGGTGTGCTGATAATTGTTTTGCGGGCGAGGTATTTGCGGGCTTTAGGGATGAACTGCCCCCACTGGAATTTCGGCATTGGGCGGCGGCGGTCTATGCCGGTGAATTTTTCCATGGTCCATCGCACAGGGTACAATACCAAAAGAATATTGGCGGCGGGTGCGAAGGTGTTTGCCAGGATGCTCAAATAACGGTTGCGCGCGAGTACCCAGCAGGTTCGCGATATTCCGTTTGCGGCTATGTGCCGGGCGCGGGCTTCGATCATGAGATTACTGACATCGACATCGGAAGGACATTCGACGGAGCACATTTTACAATTAATGCAGGAATCCAGTAATTTTTTAGACTCAGGCGAATCGAACTGCTGCTGTGAAATGAGGCCGGCGGTATAATGGCGCAGCAGATTTGCGCGGGCGCGGGGGCTGTTCATTTCATCGGGATCACCGCGGAATGATGGGCACATGCGGGAGCCGGGCAGAATCGCCCTGCAAAGGCCGTCGCCGCAACATTGCTCTACTTCCAGGCGGAATTTTTCGGCATCGATGTTGAGGCTTGTTTTGAGTTTACCTGGAATTGCTTTGCAGGCCGCGCGCAAATTCGCGGTCATCGCGCCGGGTACATCGCTGATGATCTTGCCGGGGTTCATAATACCTGCCGAGTCGAAGATGGTTTTAATTTTTCGCAGCAGGTCGTAATAGGATTTTCCGAATTGCTGCTCGATATACGGCGCGCGAACGATGCCAACGGCGTGCTCGCCGCTTATTGTTCCGCCAAGCGAGAGGGCTAGTGCAAAAGTCTCATCGGCAATTGCGCGGAAATTTTCTAAGTCTTGCGAATCGCCGAGGTCGAGGTATGGCCTGACGTGTATCTCGCCATCGCCGGCGTGGCCATAGTATGACATGGGGCGTTGATATTTTTTCGCGATAACGCCCAGGCCTTCAATGTACTCGCCAAGGCGTGATGGTTCGACTGAGACATCTTCTATGAACGGGATGGGTTTTTTATCGCCTTTGGTGCGGAAGAGCAGCGGAACGGCATCTTTGCGGCTTTTCCATAGAAGTGCCTGGCTGGGAGCATCCTTGAATACATCCGTGCGCAAAGCAAATGGGTGGAGTGATTTTAAAGTGGCATTTATTTTCGCATCAAGTTCGGCTGGATCGCCGCATTGTTCGATGAGAAGCGAGGCGGGGCTTGATAACGCAAGTATATCTTTGTATTGCGGGTGGGCTTGGGCGGTCATCTGAATAAGTTTTTGATCCATAAGCTCGCATGCCCAGACATCGGTTGCAAGGATCGGCTCGATTGCGCGGGCCATGTGGTCGAGAGAGTCAAACTGGGCTTGTATCAGTGCTTTGGCGGCGGGCAGCGGCACGGTCGAGAGTGTAATCTCGGTATAAACAGCAAGCGTGCCTTCGGAGCCGGCAAGTAGAGAAGCCATGTTGATCGTGCCGTCATGGACTGCATTGGCTATGTGATATCCGGCCCTGCTTCGCTTTGTTGCAGGCTGGGCGTCTTTGATCATCTGCTGTGAGGAATTAAGCAGGTCGTATAACTGTTTTTTAATACCGTCTGCCGGGTGGGTGTTGTTTTCAAATGTCACCTCGGAGTCGCCTGCGAGAACCGCTTTTATTTGTTTTACATGACTTGCGAAATAGCCATATTTGAGCCAGTGGGCGCCGGTCGCGTTATTTGCGACGCAGCCGCCGATGGTTGCGCGGTTTGAGCTTGATGGGTCGGGGCCGATCTTTCGTTTAAATTGTGCGAGCGCGTTATTAACATCATCGAGTACCGCGCCGGGCTGGGCTGTGATGTTGAGTCCATTTTCGGAAATGGAAAACTTATTCATGTGTCGCGTAAAATCCAAGACGATGCCGGTGCTTAGGCATTCGCCGGCAAGGCCTGAGGCCGCGCCGCGCGGGGCTATGGGAATATTATTTTGCGAGGCGAATTTCATAATGGCACAGACGTCGGCACTATTCAAAGGATAAGCTACGCAGGCGGGCATGATCTGGTATATGCTTGCATCGGTTGCGTAGGCGGAGCGCGTAAAATCGTCCGCTTGTATTTCACCCTTTATTTGCAGGCAAAGCGCGGCGGCTATCTCCTGGGGCGTCAGCTTGGGCACTTGGTTCGCCCTCCGGGTCCCTTGCCGATAGTGCGGCCGATAGAGAGAATCCTCGCTTTTATGCACATCGCGCACTGATCCGATGCCTCGTCGATGCAGGCCTTGGCAGGATATATTTCGTAAAGGCTTCGGTATTTTACGGGCGTGAGGTTTGGCATAACGATATTTGCTCCGCCCTGGAGTGCGCCTTCTCTGCCGGATTCCTTATTGATCGTGGCAAGAGCGGTTGTTGCGGGGATATTTGCCTGTGGGCACATTATCCGCGTAAGCGCGACGGCCTTTAGCGTCATAAGTTCGGTCGCGGGCACCTGTTCATTGCCGATCTGCGATTGCATTGAAGCCAGCGGCGTTTTCGGGTGCGGGATATATGGGCCGATGCCGATCATATCAAGGTCAAGGCCGGCAAATTGCAGGATGTCATCGGCTACGGTCGCGTAACTCTGGCCCGGTATGCCGATCATAATGCCGGAACCAGCCTCAAAGCCGATGCGTTTTAAAACCCTAAGCGCTTCGAGCCTGTTCTCGTAGACGCTTGTCGGTCTTATGATTTTGAGTAAATTTAAGTCGCTGGTTTCGTGGCGAAGAAGATACCTGTCTGCGCCGGCATCTTTCCATAATTTGTATTCTTGCTCGTCGCGTTCGCCGAGGCTTAGCGTGACGGCAAGCTGGGTTGCGGCTTTTATCTTCCTTATAATAGATGCGATATGCTCGGCGGTGAAAACAGGACTTTCGCCGCTTTGCAAAACTACTGTGCCGTATCCGAACTGGCGGGCTTTATCGGTGCAGTCAAGTATTTCGTCTTCGGTCATGACATAACGCTTGAGGTCGCTGTTACTTTTGCGGAGGCCGCAATAAAGGCAGTCGCAGCGGCAAACGTTTGATATCTCTATGAGGCCGCGGAGGTGGACGTCATTGCCGACGTTTTCGCGGCGTACTTCGTCGGCCCAGTCGAATATCTCTTTTAAAAGACTGTCATTATCTTCTTTAAGCCAACCTATTATGTGCTCTCTTGATAGTGAAAACCGCTTTAGAACCATCAAATCCTCAAAAACCACACCAAATTTCAAACGAGACAGCATGGGCAAGAGTACTTGCCCATCCTACAGATTTTATTTATACTCTGAAAAGAGGCGTTTTGCCCTAAAAAACACTCCAACATGGTCAACTCGAACAACAAAAATCAGGAATTTAGAACAGAAATATAAGGGATTGGCTGGTTGTTTGATTTTTTGTAGTGGTTAGTATGTGCGTATCGGTACTGAACTTAATGTTTGGTATTCGGGGGGAATGGGAGTGGTAAAGAGCCGCGGGGGGCGGTTAGGTATCGCTCCTGTTATTATGCGCAGGGTGCAACTGACGACCAGATAAAGCCTAAATACTTGAAACAGTTGAACTTACGATTATCCTTGACTGTTTTGCGTATCATCCCTTAGTATTAACCTTTTATCGGAACATATTATAAAGGTCATAATCTATGCAGAATTTACTTGCGCTGACTTTTGGTCTGTCAATATTAATTTTTGGGGGGTGCCAGGGGGGTAAAACGGGCACGGCAGGTACTCAAGAGGTACCACAAACCGGTCCTATCAGTGCTTATACCGAGGTTATTGCGTTTAGTTCCATACCTGCGCAGGGTTA
>MHYB01000109.1:0-15439 GCA_001824635.1 Planctomycetes bacterium GWF2_50_10 | reverse complement strand
AAGCAATATGTGCTTTCCAAACTGCCAAAAGATTCCATGACTTCCGCAGATGACATTATTGACAGTATTGATACGGCCCCTGTACGGATCGAGGGCGTTATTCCACCGGCGGCCCAGAAGGGCGATACTTTTGACGTGAAAGTGACCGCTTTGCCGGGAACGCAGACAACTTCGCTCAAAGGCGGGACGCTTTACACGGCTGAAATGCACCTGACCCGCTCAAGCCGGAAAGTGGCTACTGCGCAGGGAGCTATATATATAGATGAGTTCGACAGCAACGATCTTCGCACGGGTTATATTCCGGGCGGCGGGGCACCAATCAACAGCTACACGATCAACCTTGGACTATTCAAGCCTGATTTCAAGCTGGCGAATATAATCCGCAACAGGATAAATGAGCGTTTTGGAGACGGCGTGGCGACGGCTCCATCGAGTGCGATAATCACTTTTGAAATACCGGCTGAATATCAGGGCCAAAGGCAGAAGTTTCTGGCGATGGTGAAATCGCTTTATATCGGCGAATCGATGGACATGAGGAAAAAGCGAGTTGAGCAGCTTGTGGCAGAGCTGGGTGATCCGGCAAAAGGCCGACTTGCCCAGATCGCGCTTGAAGGGCTGGGGAGGACAGAGCAGGAAGCGGTAAAGCCGGCTCTTAAAAGCAGCGACCCGAATACGCGACTGAGGGCGGGCAAATGCCTGCTGGCGATGGGTGATAATGAGGCGCTGGAAGTATTGAGAGCATTTGCGGCAGATAATGCCTCGCCATACCAGCTTGAAGCGATAAATTCGGTAGCGCTGGACGGCCCGCGCAACGAGGCACTCAATATACTGCGGCCAATATTGGCATCTTCTTCCGACAAGATACGGATCGTCGTTTATGAGCACCTGCGCAGGCTTAACGACCCGTTGATAACTACCACCCGTATCGGGAGCAATTTCGAGGTAGATGAAGTAAAGATCACCAGCCCGGCGCAGGTATACGCTTATCGGGCAGGGCATCGACGAATAGTGCTTTTTGGTACGCCGCAGTTGTCGGCGGATGTTTTTGCCCAGTCGCTCAATAACGAAATAGTGATAACAAGTCTTGCGGGCGATGCGAATGTGAGTGTTATCCGCAAGCATCCAAGACGCAACGTGATCATAGGGCCAATCAAAACGAGACGCGATTTGATCGATGTGATAATAGGTATGGCTGGGGCGCCGCCGGAACAAAACAGGCGAGTGGGCAGGTATGGCCTGGGAGTACCTTATAGCGATCTTGTGGCTATGCTCAAGGTTATGTGCGACAAGGGATCGATAGCGGCAAAGTTTGATCAAAGTGCTATGCCGAAAATTAAAATAGAACAGCCAGCAGATAAAAAGTGATTATTGATTAGTGATTAGTGATTAGTTGAGGAGTCCCGACGTTGTCGGGAACTATTTATAAAATCGTAAGACACGGATTGGTCAAATAGATGAAACTTGAAAAAGTAATCCTAAGCGGTTTCAAGAGTTTTGCTGATAAAACGGAATTTGAATTCGACGCCAATATCACGGCGATCGTCGGGCCAAACGGCTGCGGCAAGAGCAACGTGGTTGACGCGGTGAAGTGGGTGCTGGGTGAGCAGAGCGCAAAGAGCCTGCGAAGCGGGCAGATGCTTGACGTTATTTTCAGCGGGTCGGGTTCGCGTAAGCCCATCAACTTGGCTGAGGTGAGCCTGTGTTTTTCGGGTTATTCCAATGGTGAAAACGGCGATGATCGGCTGCATATCACTCGGCGACTCTACAGGAACGGCGACAGCGAATACATGATAAATGAAAAGGCCTGTCGGCTCAAGGACATCAAAGAAGCTTTGATGGATACGGGTATGGGCGTGCGGGCGTATTCGATAATCGAGCAGGGGCAGGTTGACCAGCTTATAAATGTTTCCAAGGTTGACAGGCGGGCGATCTTTGAAGAGGCTTCTGGCATAAGCAAGTACAAGGCACATAAGAAAGAGGCCTTGCGCAAACTTGAGCGTACCGAGCAGAATCTTTTGCGTCTGGCTGATATTGTGGGCGAGGTGCAGAAGCAGCTGCGTTCGATAAAGCTGCAGGCGGGCAAGGCGAGGAATTATCTTCAGTACAGCCAGCGGCTGAAAGAGCTTCGCGTAAATTTTTCACTTTCGGAATTTCACCAGCTTACATGCAATAAGGCGGAGCGGACATTTGAGCAAAACGCATTTCAGGATCAGTTCGGCTCGATAGTCGCACAGGTGGCAGGCGCGGATGCCAGGATGAGCGAACTTAGTAATACTGTAATGCAGACGGAAAACGACATCAACCGAGCGGACAATGCGCTTGTTTCGGTAAAGAGCAAGATCGAGCAGCATTTTCAGCGTATCGAATTTTTGAAGACAAAGATCGACGACCTTGCAAAGCGGAAGGCATCTGCTTGTGAACAGATAGCCAAGTTCAATGAGCAAAACGCCAAGCTTAACGAGGAATTGAACGCAAGCCAGCAGCAGCTTACGCAAAGCGAAGGCATATTAGCGGCAAAAGAATTAGAGCTTGGGACGTTAAACAAAGAGCTTCATGAGATCAATATGCAGGCTGCGTCTGTTGAGGCTGATTTGCAGGATGAGAAGAGCGGGATCATCGATATAGTTCGCAGGACTGCACAGCTTCACAATGAAATCCAGAGCATTGGGATATACCGCAACAATCTTTCGGGGCAGAAGGATCGGCTTTCCACAAGGGCAAACGCGGCGAAAGAACAGTTTGAAAAACTGCTGTTTGAAAAAGCAGGTCAGCAGGCGCGGTTTGAGGAGATATCGCAGGTGCTATCGCAGCTGCAGGTGAATCTTGATGCCAAGCGGGCAGATATTGAAAAGATCGGCAGCGAGCTTGCAAAAGATAATAAAGAACTCATGTCCGCCAAGGAAAAGAAATCCGCTATCGTGAGCGAACGCAATGTGCTTGCGGATATGGAAAGACGGCAGGAAGGCCTGAATAAGGCTGTCAAACAGATACTGCTGCAAAAGGGCCAGGGGAAATTCAGCTATGTCGAAGGGATGCTGGCGGACGCGATCATCGCAGAGCCTCAGTATGCAACGGCGGTCGAGGCGGCGCTTGAGGGCAAAGCTGACAGCCTTGTTGTTTCGAGCACATCAGAGTTCCTGGCTGATGCGGAAAGTATATCCAAGCTTGACGGACGCGTGAGCCTTATTTTTGCAGACAGGATAAGGCCTATTGTCAATGACGCGATCTCTTTTGGACATGACGGTGTACTTGGCGTGGCTGCGCAATTTGTGAAAAATACAAACGGTTTTGCTCCCTTAATCTGGCAGCTGCTTGGTAAAGTCGTGGTCGTGAGCACTCTTGAAGCGGGTATCGAGCTTTCGGGCAAGGCGCCGGCGGATTATAAATTTGTGACTTTAAAGGGTGAGCTTATCAGCGGCCCATCTCTTAACGCTGGGCCAATGGGCAAGGCGACGGGGCTAATTTCGCGTAAAAGCCGGCTGAGGGAACTTGATGCGCAACTGGCGGCGATCAGCGTTTCCATTACGGATATCGAGAACAAGCTCGACGAAAACGAGCAGCAGAACGATCATCTCAATAAACTTTGCAAGGATTTGCGAACTTCGATCTATGAGGCCAATACTGAAAAGGTGGAAGTAAATTCCAAGCTGGGCCTTATCGAACAGAACGTCAAACGCCTTATCGAAGAGCAGCCCTCTATCGAAGGCGAAATCAGCCTTATCGAAGAACAGATAGCCCAATCAGTCCGCAAGGAAGGCGACTCCAAGCAAAAGCTTGCTGAACTTGAGGAAATAAATACGCAGCGGTCGGCCAGGATAGCGGAGCTTGAAGCACAATTTGCTTCACATAAGGCTATCCAGCAGCAAAAGCAGGCACAGCTTACGGACTTGAAGGTTGCGCTTGGCCAGATAGGCGAGCAGGTGAAGGCGGCGAGGCAGAAGATAGGTTCTGTAAACAGCCAGCTTCACCAGGCTAAGCTTGCGGTTGAATCATCAAGGTCAGAAATGTCAAGCTGCTCCGAGCAGATAGATCAGACCGAGAGGAATATACTGGCGACGGAAAGTGCGCTTTCGGAATTGTATATGGAAAAAGACCAGGCCCAGCGCAGCAGCGCCGAGCTTCACCAGAAGGTTGAACTCCTTCGCGAGGAATACAAGGTTGCGGAATCGCAGCTGCGAGCATTCAGGGCTAGCCAGCAGGAAATTGAATCCAAACTCAATGACGTCAAAATGGCGCTTGGACAGATACAGGTCAAGATGGACGACCTGGCCCAGCGGGTGCAGGAAGAGCTGCTTATCGATCTTGCTCACGCGTACCAGAATTATCAGCAGGAAAACATGGACTGGGAAGCGGTTAAGCAGGAGATCGCTGATCTTCGGTCGAAGATTGAACGGCTGGGGAATGTGAATGTCGATGCGATACAGGAACAGGAAGAGCTTGAAAAGCGAGACCAGTTCCTCGTTGAGCAGGTTACCGACCTTAATAACAGCAAGAGCCAGCTTGAACAGCTTATCGCGAAGATAAACAAGGAAAGCAAGGAAAAGTTCCGTGCTACCTTTGAGCAGATCAGGCTGAATTTCCAAGAGCTGTTCCGCAAGCTATTCGGCGGCGGCAAGGCGGATATCATACTCGAAGACCCGGAAGATATTTTGGAATGCGGCATCGAGATCATGGCAAAACCGCCGGGCAAGGAAACTCGCTCTATCTCGCTGCTGAGCGGCGGCGAAAAGACTATGACGGCAATATCGCTTCTGTTTTCGATATTTAAGTCAAAGCCTTCGCCATTCTGCTTCCTCGACGAGGTGGACGCGGCGCTGGATGAGGCTAACAACGAAAGGTTTAACCTGATAGTGCGGGAATTCCAGCAGATGTCGCAGTTTGTGGTAATCACGCACTCGAAACGCACGATGAGCATAGCAGATGTGCTCTTTGGCGTAACCATGCAGCAGCAGGGAGTGAGCAAAAAGATTTCCGTGAAGTTCGAACAGCTTGATTCTGAAACGGCGGCTTGAAATTAGCGTATAGCGTTTAGGGTTTAGCGTTTAGGAAGAAAGAGGTTGCAAATGGGGGTTTGGTTTTTGGCGATTGCAAAAAGCGGCTCCAAATACTACAATCCATGTCATTAACTTACTTAAGGCGAATTATGACCCAGCGGATTGACAAATTTGTGCTCAAAAACGGGATGGTGGTGCTTGGAGAACCGATGGCGGATGTGGCGTCGGTGGCCTTTGAACTGGCGCTACCTTGCGGGGCGAGCAAATTGCCTCCTGGGGCCGGCGGCTGTGCGGAGGTTATCAGTGACTGGATTTTCCGCGGTGCGGGGACGCGCACGAGCAGGGAATTGATGGATGCGCTTGACGGGCTGGGGCTCCAGCGGAGTTCTGCGGTGGGCAGCGCACTTTTTGATCTGGGCTGTGCGATGGAATCGCAGACACTCTCGCAGGCAGTGGATCTTTATGCTGACGTTGTTTTGCGTCCACGGCTGGAGGCGGACCAATTTGAATTAAGCAGGGAACTTGCGATACAGGAACTGGCGGGTCTTGATGACGATCCCCGGCAGAATGTCATGCTCAAGCTTCATGAGTTATTTTATCCCCAGCCGCTTGGGGCCAATTCGCTTGGTACGACCGCTGAACTCGAATCGCTCACTACGGAAACGGCTGCTAAGATCATCAAAGATAAATTTCGCTTGTGTGACGCGATCTTTGGGATAGCCGGTAAATATGATTTCGCGGCGGTTTGCGAACAGCTTTCAAAGCTGTTTGAAGACAATTCCAAATCTGTTAAAGAAAATTACAGTTATAAACTGCCCGGCGCGAAGTATGTTCATCATACACATGATGGTGCGCAGGTACATATAGGATTGATGACGCCGGCGGTGACGTTGGAAAATGAGAATTATTATAATGCGCGCGTCGCGGTTTCGGTATTATCCGGCGGTATGAGCGCAAGGCTCTTTACGGAAGTTCGTGAAAAGCGTGGACTGTGCTACGCAGTCGGGGCAAGCTATCACAATTTAAAGCAGCTCGCGGGGATCGCGTGCTATGCGGGTTCCGCTCCTGACAAGGCACAGGAAACGCTTGATGTGATCATCGCGGAGTTTCGGCGGTTGTCAAAAGGCATTAGCGGCGAAGAGATCGCAAATGCCAAAGCGGGTCTCAAGAGTTCGCTTATAATGCACAGCGAATCAAGCTCGGCACGTTCGGGCGGAATAGTTACCGATCATTATCTGCTGGGCAGGGTGCGGCCGCTGGACGAAATAAAGCAGAAGATCGAATCCGTAACAGCTGATTCAGTTCTGGCGTACCTGCGGAATAATCCATTTGAACATTTTACGGTGGTTACCATCGGGCCAAAGGAATTAAAAGTAAACTAATATGGAATTCAAATATCATACACTCGATAACGGTCTTACGATCATCGGCGAAATCAACAATCGCGCGCAAAGCTGCGCGATAGGCTTTTTCGTGCGAACCGGCTCACGGGACGAAACGCCACAAATCAGCGGTGTGTCGCATTTTCTTGAGCACATGCTGTTTAAAGGCACCGAGAAGCTTAGCCCTTTCGATGTCAACGGACTCTTCGATAAGACCGGCGCGAAGTTCAACGCATTCACCAGTGAAGAGAATACGGTTTATTATGCGGCCATATTGCCGGAGTACCTGCCGCAGATAACGTCGCTGTGGTCGCAACTGATGCGGCCGGCGCTTCGCGACGAAGATTTCAATATGGAAAAGCAGGTCATCAAGGAAGAGATCGCGATGTATAAAGATCTGCCGCACTACTATATAATGGATAAGGCCCGCAGCCTCCATTTTGGTTCGCACCCATGCGGCAATTCTGTCCTGGGTACTGATGAAACAATAACTGCACTTTCGGCGGGGCAGATGAGGGAATATTTTTCTAATCGCTATGCGCCAAATAATATGGTGGTAGCGTGCACGGGGAATATCGATTTCGATTCAGTTATCGAGCAGGTGCAGTCTTTCTGCGGGGCATGGCCGAGCCAGGATGTCAGAAGAAATCTCGAATACACTCGCGGCACTAATCGCAAAGAACGATCTGAAAAGCCGAATCTTGTTCGTGAGCACATCTGCCTTGTAAGCCCGGCGATTTCCGCTCAGGATCCAAGGCGGTACGGGGCTTCGCTTGCAGCCATGATCATCGGCGATGATACAGGGTCACGATATTTCTGGCAGCTGGTTGATAACGCGGTAACTGAGACGGCCTCGATGCAGTTCGAGGCGATGGATGGCGTTGGCGCATTTTATTCATATATAAGGTGCAGCCCGGAAAATGTTGAAAAGGTCGATACGATCCTTGATGATATTTATAGGACGCTGCCGGGGTCCATCACTGAAGATGAACTCACAAAGGCAAAAAATAAGCTGCTGAGCGGCATTACCCTCAGGAATGAGTTGCCCATGGGCAGGCTCACAGAGGTGGGCTTTAACTGGGTGTACCTTAAGCAGTTCCGTTCCATACAGCAGGAGATCGATGCTGTAAAATCTGTAACGCTGGGGCAGATAAACGATCTTCTGGCCGAGTTTGACCCTGGTACATACAGCCGTGCTTCGCTGGGGCCGCAAAAATAGCCTTTCTTATTGTGCGGCAACGAAATAGCAGTATTGAAAAGCTGGTCGTGGTTTTAGGAATTTTGACCTAAATATATGGTCGAATCTTGTTTTTTAATGCTGTAAATGCGGTATTTATGGAAAGTTAGAGATTTTAGCTAAAATTGTAGTTGACTTTGCGTAACCTTTTTGATTTAATATGTCTATGTAGTATGCCTCAATTTCGGGGTGGAGAAAACTTTCAGTGCTTCTATCTTTTTGCTTAGGCTTAGGCTCTATAATTTGATCGCGTTCTAAGCTGATGGCAAAACTCTATACTGTCCCTCGGGAGGGGACGTAAGTTTTGGGGACAAAACTCTTCTAGGTCGAGAAAACCCTTCATGGATGCGTTGCGCAAAATTCTGCGCCCGCGGTACGCCTGAATTTTACCAGCGTTGGCTGGAATTGGGTTTTTAAAGACATGAAGAGGAAAAAAATAAGAGTGAGAAAGGAAGATCGTATGAACAAACCGTTATTTATTATTATGCTGGCTGCTGTTATTGGGGTCAGTGCACAGGCTTTGCCTGTAAGAGTTTCGTTAGATCAGGATCCGGCTGCGATAGCAGGCACTGCTAATTGGACAACCTATAATACGGGTGTTTCCAGCGGCGAGATCGCGTATGCCGCATATACATCGGCTGCCTATGTCGCCAGCGGCGGATACACGCCCTCCGGCGGCTGGGGAAACTTCATCTATGCCTATGAAATATTCAACTCCGGCAGAAGCCCTCAAAATATAAGCGCATTCACGGTTAATATCCTCGCTTCCACACTTCCCGGCAAGATCGGAATCGACACGGCAAGAGGTCTGGATAACTCTGTTATGACAAGCGGATATAGCTTTGTTACTGACGGCATTTACAAGAAAGCCGTGTACCGTTTTGAAAACGATCCGCTTGGACCCGAACTGCACTCAGTAGTTCTGCTCTTTACAAGCGATATAGCTCCCAGCACAACAACAGCGAGAATATTTTCAGGCCATTATTATGATACCGTTTCCGTTGTAGCTCCGCATGTACCCGAACCGGCCACTATGACGCTGCTGGCCGTTGGCGCCTTTGCAGCTTTACGCAGGAAGCTGTCTGCTTAATTTGTAAAACAGGAACGGGGGAATTATGAGTTTTGAGATGAAAAGTTTAAAAATTAAAATAGGCCTGGCAATCGTTCTTGGTGCCGCGGTGATTTGCCCGGCTCAAAGCAAGTATGCGGTCATGCTCCAGCAGACCCCGGCGGCAGGCGGAACCATAGCCCCAGGCGCAGGCGTGCATTCTGTTGAAGCAAATGCCGCGATGACAGTTACAGCAGTGCCCAGACCCGGTTATGAGTTTGTGTATTGGCTGGGGGACGTGGGTGACCCGACAAGCGCAACGACAGTTGTAAGCGTCAATTCGCCTAAGATAGTTGTGGCGGTATTTGAACGCAGTGAATTTGAATCAACCAATCAGCGCGAAGCCGCACCACCAGAAAGCCAGGGCGGCGGCGGCAACATGGTTCCCAGCAGGGCATCCATATCAGGCCCAAGCGGGATCAGCCCGGCAAGCGGGGGCGGGGGTAGTTATAAAGGCCCGACGTACATCGTTAATCCGCCTGAGGACCCTGAAGTACCAGAACCGGCTACGATCTGTCTTCTCTCCGTCGGCGCACTTAGCTTGATACGGGCCAGGAGAAAGTAATTGAATCAAACCGGCTAAGCCGGATCACGAAACGGTTTGTTATCCCCGAAATCGTTTCTCGAACACAGTCCTCTATTGCAGGACGGAGGGAAGCCAAAGGCTCTAACGGTCTTTGGCTTCTGCTTTTTTTTAACATTTTAGCCGTGTGCTTACGGAGTCGAACTTCTTTCGCCCCATCCGGGGCTTTTAAAAGAAGAGAGAGATTGGATTGGTTTGCGGCGATTATTCCCATATCTTACGATATGGGCTACTCCCTATCGCCACGTCCGTGGCTGAAGAGCACGAAACTAGAGCAGTTTAAGCTATCCTGCTCTGGTTTTGGCTACTGCAAACTCGCAATACTGCGTCCGGCTGCATCGAAAATGCAGGGCATTTCCTGCTTCGCCGTCCTTGTCTTGCGAGTTTTCGCTACGCCACAACCAGAGCATTATATTTTAAAATGCTCTAGTGATAGGGATAGCGTTTAGGAATTTGACACGGCCTAGCTGTGCTAGACCGTGCCACGGGAGAAGAACACAAGCGAGACGCTTGTGCTACATTGGGCTGGTTGAATGCGGGAAAAAGGTTTCTACGGAGCAGGGTTTTCTTCCTTGATGGGTAAGTTTGGCAATAAATTAGTCATAGGCATTCTCGGTGGTATCGCATCGGGCAAATCGGCCGTGGCGGCCCAATTCGCTGCGCTGGGCTGCGCGGTTATCGATGCTGACAAAATGGCTAAAGAGATGCTGGATGAGCCATCCATTTCGCAGAGCATTGCAAAACTTGCCGGCGAAGAGGTGCTTGATAAAAACCGCCGCATCGATAAAGCAAAACTCGCATCGCTTGTCTTTAATAATCCCGCAATGCTTGAGCAACTTACAAATATCCTTCACCCGCCGGTACTTACGCAAACATTAGCACTGATTTCGGCGTATGAGACGCAGGATAACGTCAAGGCGATAGTACTTGATATGCCGCTGCTTGCCGAAGTGGGTTGGGACCAGAATTGCGACGTACTGGTGTTTGTTAATGTTGATCCGGCCGTGCGGAACCAAAGAGCGGCTTTGCGAGGCCTTGGGGGCGAACAAATTAAGTCACGAGAAAATTTTCAGATTTCTCTGGACAAGAAGCGTTCTTTGGCCGATTATATTGTAGATAACAATTCCGACCTTTCGGAGCTTGGTGAGCAGGTCAGTCGTATCTTCAGCAGCATTATCAATGCTTAAGCAGTTTTAGCCCGCTTCATGAATTATTGCTGAATATGTATGCAGATGCTTTGGCGGTTCCGTTTTCTATTTGTTTGATCTCCGGGGCCGGTTTGTAAGTGCAAATCCAGAAATTTATCCCACTACTGTGATTGCCGCTAAGCGGTATGTAGTGCTTTTACTGAAAAGGAGTTATATTATATGGCAGAAATTGCTAAACCAGAAGAAGTAAAGAAACGCAGGGGGCGCAAACCAAAATCTCAGCAGCCCGCTGAACCGGCAAATACGAGCAGCCAGGCAGAACTTTATGATACCCCCCAAATGAATGCTCAAGTTGAGGGATCCGCGTTAGAGACACCGCCTGCCCAGCAGCCGCCCGTGGTAGAGCAAAAACCACAGCAACAGCCCGCCCAGGCTACTGCTGCCGAGACTGAAGATGAAGCTTCGATCCACGAAAAATATGAGCGCGTCAAAAAAGGCCAGCTCCATCTCACAGATCTCCAGAGGCTAAGCGTTGGTGAACTTCACGATATAGCCAAGAAGGAGAATATTGCAGAGTATACCGCGCTTAAAAAGCAGGAACTCATTTTCCGCATCCTCAAAGAGCGTATCCGCCAGACAGGCCTGATGTACGGCGAAGGCGTGCTGGAAGTATTGCCTGACGGCTTTGGCTTCCTTCGCAATCCCGATTACAATTATCTATCCTCTCCGGATGACATATATGTTTCGCCGTCGCAGATACGCAGGTTCGGCCTTCGCACCGGCAATGTCGTCAGCGGGCAGATCCGTCCGCCAAAGGATACAGAAAAATATTTTGCGCTTCTCCGTGTTGAAGCAATCAATTTCCAGGAGCCGGATAAACTTTCCGAGAAGATCGTATTCAGTGATCTTACCCCGCTGCATCCGGAAAAAAGAATTATACTCGAAACCACGCAGGATGAGCTGAGCACGCGCATTATCGATCTTATCACGCCTGTCGGCAAGGGCCAGAGAGGTCTTATCGTCGCTCCGCCAAGAACCGGCAAAACGGTACTTCTCCAGAAGATCGCAAATGCAATCAGCACCAATCATCGCGAAGTGCGCCTGATCGTGCTTCTAATTGATGAGCGTCCTGAAGAAGTAACCGAAATGGAACGCAAGACCGCACCGGATGTGGAAGTCATAAGCTCGACATTCGACGAACCGGCCTCGCGCCACTGCCAGGTTGCCGAAATGGTAATCGAAAAAGCAAAACGATGCGTCGAGTACGGCGAAGATGTAGTCATTCTTCTCGATTCCATCACTCGTCTTGCCCGCGCCTATAACACCGAGGTGCCCCACTCAGGCAAGATCCTCACAGGCGGCGTCGACGCAAATGCCATGCAGATGCCCAAGAAATTCTTCGGCGCTGCTCGTAAGGTCGAAGAGGGCGGCTCGCTGACTATCTTCGCGACCGCGCTTATCGACACAGGCTCGAAAATGGACGAAGTTATCTTTGAAGAATTCAAGGCCACCGGCAATATGGAATTGCATCTCGATCGCAGACTTGTCGAAAGAAGGACTTATCCGGCAATCGACATTTCGCGCAGCGGAACACGCCGCGAAGAACTGCTGCTTGATAAGAAGGAACTTGAACTTACTTACAGGCTCAGAAAAGTCCTCAGCGAGATGAACCCTGTTGAGTCGGTAGAACTTCTTAAGAACAGGCTCTCAAAGAACAGGTCAAACGCCGAGTTCCTCATGACGATGAACATCGACTAAATCCCGCGTTCTTTAATTCGATCCCTAAACCCCCGGCTATGTCGGGGGTTTTTCTTTTGCGCCTTGGTTGGGATTATCTGCATTCATCAAGGATATTCACGGCGCGGCCTGTGGCCGCAACCAAACCCGAAGCACTAAATCCGAAATCCGAAACAATTCAAATAGCAAAAGGCAAAATTCAAAACAAATACAACTATTGAGCGGCAACCGATTTAGGCTAATGTGCTTGACAAATCAAGCAGAAAAAAACAAGAAGTTGAAGGATTGCAGTACAGAGACTTGAATTTTTGAATTTTGAAGTGTCAAATCAGCAAGGATCAGCAAAAAAACGAGGCGGGCCGGTACAACGTGATCCGGCCCGCTCGATAGCATGAAAAGTTTCTTAGCTGTTGAATGCTTTTAGGTCTGAATCGTCATTGAGAGGAATTAGTTTACTGGCATCTGGTCTGCCGGATTTTTGTTTTTGGGCAATGTGATGAAAAGTGTGGTCGGAGAGCGAGAGCTTCTTTGTCTGATATTGTGTCTTATTGGAAGATGTTTTCTTTGCACGCATTTCGGTCTTTGTGCCCGCATCGCCGACGAGGGCGACAAGGTCGGCCACGATTTGGTTCATTGTGGCGGCTTGTGCACTGAGTTCCTCTGAAGCGCTGGCGGATTCCTCGGCATTTGCTGCGTTGGACTGGGTGATTTTATCCATCTGCGCGACGGCGACGTTGACCTGGTCGATGCCTTTTGCCTGCTCCTGGCTAGAGGCGGCAATTTCGCCGATGAGGTCGGCTGTTTTTGAAGCTGCACCAACTATTTCGCCCAGAACCTTGCTTACGTCATTTGTGATATCGACGCCGTTCTTAGAATTTTTAACTGACTGATCGATCATGGCAGCGGTATTCTTTGCGGCTTCGGCACTTCTCATTGCCAGGTTGCGTACTTCCTCGGCGACGACAGCAAAGCCTTTGCCCGCTTCGCCCGCACGAGCGGCTTCGACGGCGGCGTTCAGTGCAAGCAGATTGGTCTGAAACGCTATCTCATCAATGACCTTGATGATCTTGGCAGTTTCATTGCTGGATTTCTGTATGTCTAATATGGCAGAGGTCATTTTGCCCATCGCATCGTTGCCACTCGAGGCTGCTGATCTGGCTTGAGCAGCCAAGGTTGCCGCCTTCTGGGCGTTTTCTGCATTCTGCTTTGTCATGGAACTCATTTCTTCGAGCGAGCTTGAAGTTTCTTCAAGGCCCGCTGCCTGTTCGGTTGCTCCTTCGGCGAGTGACTGCGAGGCTGAAGATACCTGGCCTGCGGCGGAGGCAACTTGTGCGGAACCTTCTGTAAGGCCCGCTATTATAGAATTGATCGGCCGTGTGATACCAAGAGATAGCAGTATTCCAAGCAATATGGCGACAATTATTCCAATAACCAAAGAGATAACCATTACCATTTGTGTTGTCACTGCTGCGGTTGCTGCTCGAGATGTTCCATTCGATGCTTTATCCTGATTTATTTTGACTAATTGAGCCAAAACTTTCAATGTTGTCTCCTGTTTTTCGCGGCAAGGTCCCATTGCCTGCGCATACATCGAATTATAAGCGTCCTTCGATTTTTGGACCTCAGCATATAAGGCGGCAAAACCGGTGGATAAATCAGTTACAAGAGGCACCATCTCTTTATACGCAGACATTGCTTCCTGATCATTTCCTGTTTTCGTCGCGGCTTTTGCTTTGACCACTAATTCATGCAGCTTTTTGTGCGGCTGGGCCATCTGTTTTAATGCAGCATTTATCCCGATATTCTCGGTTTGACATGCAGATGTCCATTTTCCAAAGTTGCACTGTGTATGATCTTCGCCGCCGGTGAATTCTGTTTTCTCAAAAACCAGATGTGCCATATTTGCAAGCAGTGTATAATGGCCGCTCTTGGCGTATTCTAATTGCTCACCGACGCCATCAGGATTAATAATGGCGGCGTTGACGAAGTTCTTCGAAAATTCCATGAATGTATTGTTTTCCTGCCGCCAGGCATCAACCGCGGCTAAGAATTCTTTCCATTCATTTGTTTCTTCATTATTTTTCGGCAACGGTTCGTAGGCATCGAATGCCTGTTTGTATTCTTGGCGGGCGTTTTCTATGTTTTCATATTGTCGCTTAGAGTCGGCCTGGGCTAAATGCGTATCCAGCAGTGTTCGTTGCGCGGTTTTAATTTTTCCTAAGGCGTTATCAATAATGAGCAGGTTGGTTACAGCGGGCAAACAAACTGAGCCAATATCATCTGTGTGCGTCTTCATCGTTTTTACGCTGAAAAATCCTATCAGCCCAATAACAGTGGTGATAAAGGCTACTAAAAGAAACCCCGTAATCAATTTTGCACTTAATCTCATCCTTTTAAACATGATAGTCACTCCTTAAAAAACTATTTCGAGACAGATGTTTTGTATCCTTATCGCATCAGCTATTTTCAATATTCAACAGTTCCGAGGTTTTTTATATCACAGGTGGCAAGTACCTTATCGATATCTAGGAGAATTTTGACGGATTGGCCGATCTTGCCTATTCCCAGTATGAAATCGGTATTGACGTCAGTACCGAATTGCGGAGCTTCTTCGATATTTTTCTCTTCGATATCAAGCACTTCTGAGACGTGGTCGACTACAATTCCAGTGCTGAATTTACGGGCCTGCTGGGTGATCTCAACGACGATGATACAGGTTTGTTCGGTAACTTCTGCTGCTTCCATGGAGAATTTGCTGCGGAGGTCAATGACGGGTATCACTTGGCCGCGGAGGTTGATCACTCCTCTTATATAAGAGGGCATCTGGGGTACGGCGGTGATATCCATAAAGCCGATGATCTCGCGGACTTTGAGTATCTCAAGTCCGTACTCTTCGCGACCGAGGGCGAAGGTCAGGTACTTTCCTTGCTGAGCTGTCCTAGTGTTATGTGCGTTCATTTCTAAGCGGGTCATTTTCTTTCCTTTCCAAAATAAACCGATTCGGCCGCAGACTTGATCATGGTGCATATCAGGGTGGTAGCCTGTAACAGATTTTAAACACAGGGCTACCCAATTTTGGAACTGCTAGAGCAGGATAGCTCAACATGCGCTAGTTCCGTAATGGAAGTCGGATTTTTAATCGAGCGGCGTTAAAAGTTAGAGGTGACATCGCGCTCTTGGCTAGAGCAATTCAAGAAAAGGTATAACCGCATGAATTGAACCATCCTTTTGCATCACTGGCAGTTATCAG
>MHYB01000108.1:16625-17037 GCA_001824635.1 Planctomycetes bacterium GWF2_50_10 | reverse complement strand
GCAACCGTCAGTATGAAATAACTACTACAGCGACCAACAAGACTTCTGTGGTGGTTACATTCGCGGCACCTGGGCAAAGTGCCGATTCCCTCACTGCCCAGATCGAGAAAGTTGAGCCGCAGTTCAACGGGCAGTTGACCAATCTTGAAGTCAGGCAGGATCCCAAAAACCCGGCCAGGTTTGAAGTAACAACAAGCCAGATCAATAAGGGTCTTGTCAGCGATATTCTCGCCGCGGCTACAAAGGGGCAAAATGCCTCAGTAAGCACTCCGCAAGTCAATGAGGTTGTCCAGAACGCCCTTGCAAAGGCTTTTGGCGATGTCATCGAGACACAGCGTGACCTTGGCCCGTCGGTGGTTTCCGTAAACACGGTGACAACTGACCTTATCGCGTCTAATCCCGAATTGGCCAA
>MHYB01000108.1:6344-16607 GCA_001824635.1 Planctomycetes bacterium GWF2_50_10 | reverse complement strand
GATAACCGTAAAGCTTACAGATGCCGCTTCGATAAGCGAGATCGAGACCCGACTGAAGGATCTTCGCTTCAAGCCACAGGCTCAGGAATACCAGTGGTACGGCCATGAGATACTTTCGGGCGATTTCAAACAGGTCGATCCAAATGCAGCGATAAGCCAGTTCGTTTATGTCACTGCCCTGCCGGAAGCGGGTTTCAGGCAGATCAGCCCGGAAGAGCAGAACATATTTACCGACAGTGAACGTTCTAAGATCGTCGCCGCAGCAGCGATGGAATCATCCCTGCCTCGCATGACGCAGATCGACCCGTCGCTGGGATCGCAGGCACAGGTACGCGGACTTGTGGCGATCATTCTTTCCTTCTTCGCGATCATCGTTTATGTCTGGGTGCGTTTCGGAGCGTCACGTTACGGTTTTGCCGGTGTTCTGGCATTGGTTCATGACGTGATTATCGCAACCGGTGCTGTTGTAATTTCAGTTTGGGTATCTCAGACGATATTTGGAAAGGCACTGCTTATCGGCGATTTTAAGATCAATCTAGATATAATCGCCGCCCTGCTTACGATCATCGGTTTCTCGATCAACGATACGATCGTTATCTTCGACCGTATTCGTGAAAACAGAGGTCGCGGCGGAATCCTCACTCCGGAGATGATCAACCTCAGTATCAACCAGACCATGTCGCGTACGATCCTGACCACTACCACAGCCTTTACTGTCGTATTGGTCATGTACATCTGGGGCGGCTCAGGTCTTAGAGGATTTACATTTACAATGCTGGTAGGTATGATCGCGGGTACATACTCGACAATAGCGATCGCAGCTCCAATAGTACTTTGGAATAAAAAAGCTCAGAAAGTTCAGTAAAACTCTTTAACAGGAACAAGGAATATGAAAAAAGAATTTAAAATTGGTTTGATTATCGGCGTTGTAGTAATCGGAGTCGCAATTGCAGTGTTTGTGACCAGATCCAACAACTCGGTCGAGGAACGGGCCTTGGATCAGGTTGCCATCGCAGAACCTAACCTGCCTTTGCTTGACATCAACGCGCCTGCCCCGATGTTTGATATGAACTCGACAACAGCCCTGCCCACAAGCACGGCCATTGACGACGCCAACACGACCTCATTGCCGGCTTTGCCTTCTACGGCGACCACCTCGGATTCCACAGTTTTCGAGCAGTCCCAGCCAATCCAAACTCAGCGTTTCCATGTGATTCATCGCGGCGATACGCTTTCGAGCATCTCACAGAAATATTACGGCTCGGTCAAGTATATCACCAAGATATACGAAGCCAACAAGGACGTTATCAAGAATAAGAACATCTTAAAACCCGGCGTGAAGATCGTAATACCGGAATAGTTGGAAACAGACTTTGCTTTGCAGGCCTCCTCTGATGGAGGCCTTTTTTATTGTTCTCAAATCAAGAGTACCAGTTTTTGATTGCCGCGAGGAGGGTTTGGGCGTTGGGGGCGCCTACCAAATCGTGGTGTACGAGTTTTTTTTCGGGGTGGAATTTTGCATATTGGGCGGAGAATTTGCGGAAATAGCCAATGGCTTTTTGTTTGCCGTGGAGTATCTGAATATTTTCAAAATGCCAGGTGATTATTTCTTTTTGCTCGGCGATTGACGGAGATGCGGGTTTTGCTTTACCCTCTATAATCGCACATGCCTCACGGAAAATCCAGGGATTGCCTATGGCTCCCCTGGCAACTGATACGCCGTCAAGGCCTGCGTTTATGCGTTCCATAACTGCCTCGGCTGAAAATATATCGCCCGAGCCAAAGACAGGGATATGCGGGAAACGCTTTTTAACTTCGTAGATACGACTGTAGTCGGCCCGGCCGCGATAGTGCTGCGTCACCGTTCGGCCATGAATTATGAGAGCATCGATCTTTTCGGCGGCCGCGGTTTCGACGATCTTCCAGAAGTCTTCGCTGGAGGCATCGGTTTCATCATATCCGATGCGGAGTTTCATAGTTACCGGGCAAGAGACAGTCTCTCGGACACGGCGATATATCTCTATAACAGTGTTGGGGTCGTTCATCATCGAACCGCCCCGGCCTCGGCGGAGGACTTTGGGAGCTGGGCAGGCGAAATTAAGGTCAATGATGTCATAGCCTACTTCTGCAAGTGCTTTTGCGGCAATAGCCATGCTTGCCGGGTCTGTGCCGACTATCTGGCCCCCCAGTGGATGCTCACCTTCCCTGGGGATAAAGCCTAATTTTCGGCGGACAACAGGGTGGGCCGCGGAGGTATCTATCATAACGCCGCCGAAGGTAAGCGGTGCGCCAAAACGTCTTGCAAGTGAACGCATAACGAAATCGCTGTAACCGGCGATGGCAGCCTGGAAGAAAGGCATAGTTAATTTAATTTTTCCGATGTTTACAGCCATAGTGAAACAAACCTAAGAGTTATTGCTTGGGGCTTATTCGAGCCACGAAGGGCCGATGGTAACATCAACCTTGAGGGGGACATCGAGTTTGATCGCATTTATCATTTCATCCCGAATCCACTGCGAGTGGAACTGTGCACAGTCTTTGGGGAGTTCGAAGACCAGTTCGTCATGTACCTGCAGGATCATTTTGATGGGCAGGTTTTCGCGATCTATGCGTCGCTGGATATTGAGCATGGCGACTTTAATGAGGTCGGCGGCGGAGCCTTGCATTGTTGTGTTTACGGCCATTCGTTCGGCGAGGGCGCGTTTTGCTCCGTTCTTGGAATCGAGATCATAAATACGGCGACGGCGATTCAGTATGGTCTGGGCATAGCCGAGCCGTTTTGCAGTGGCTATTATGTTGTCCATGAGCATGCGGATGGAGCCGTAGCGGGCGTAGTAGTCTTCGATGAATTTTTTGGCCTGGGCCTGCGGGATACCGATAGTGCGTGAAAGGCCGAAAGGCGACTGGCCGTAGATGATGCCGAAATTTACGGCTTTGCAGGCGGATCGCTGCTGGGATGTTACCTCTTCTATGGGAATATTGAATATCTGCGAAGCGACGAATTTATGGATGTCCTGGTCTTTAGCGAAAGCAGTGCCCAGGGCGGGGTCTTTTGAAAAATGCGCCAGGAGGCGAAGTTCGATCTGCGAATAGTCGGCGGACATAATACAGTAATCGGGCGAGGCTGGGATGAAGGCGCCGCGAATCTTGCGGCCAAGCTCTGTGCGAATGGGAATGTTCTGGAGGTTCGGGTCTGAGCTTGAAAGCCTGCCAGTGGCGGTTACATTCTGGTTAAATGAGGCGTGAAGGCGGTTTGTGCGGGGGTTTATCATCACGCCGAGCTTATCGAGATAAGTGTTCTTAAGCTTGCTTAGCTGGCGATATTGGCTAATTAGATCGATGATCGGATGGACGCCGGAAAGGGTTTCCAGCACGTCGGCATCTGTAGATCGCGTTACTTTGCCGCTGCGGACGGAGGCGAGGCCGAGCTTGTCGAAAAGTATGTCGCCGAGCTGCTTTGGCGAATCGATGTTGAACTTTTCGCCAGCTGTTTCGTGGATGCGGGCTGTAAGTTCAGAGAGCTGCGATTCAATCTGCAAGGACATTTTGCGGAGCAATGCAGTGTCAAGTGAAACGCCATTTGCTTCCATTTTGTGAAGAACACAGACGAGGGGCATTTCGATCTCATCGAAGAGATGCTTGAGATCGGGCTGGTGCTCGAATCGTTTTGTGAAATACTCATATAGCTGGAATGTAACGTCGGCATCTTCGGCGGAGTATTCGCAGGCGGCTTCGGTATGGGCATTGTCGAAGGTCATCTGCTTGATGCCTTTGCCGATTAGATCGGAAATCGGGATGGGTGAATAATGGAGAAAGTCGCGGGCAAGCGAATCCATCGAATGACTCATTCGTGAGGCATCGAGCACATAGGAGGCGACCATTGTATCGAAAGCAATGCAGGACAGTGGCATGCCTGCGCAAGCGAGTATGTGCATATCATATTTTATATTCTGGCCGATCTTGCGGACCGAAGGATCTGCAAAGATCGGGACTAGCTTTTCACGCAGGAGATTTATATCTATGCACTTTGAGCCAAGCGGGCCGCAAATAGGAATGTAATAAGCTTCATGAGCTTGCCAGCAGAAGCTGATGCCTACGAGCTGTGCGCGGAGTGGGTTTAGGCCCGTCGTCTCAGTGTCAATGGAGAAGGTTTTCTGATTTTTAAGCTGGAGATAAAATTCGTTAAATTTTTCAAGGGTATCGACGAGGATGTATTCGTGCGGCACGGTTTTGGCTGTCGTGTAATCTAGCTGTTCCAGGGGCTGGGGCGCGGTTACAGATGCAGATGTTGGCTGCGCATCGAATAAGCCGCCCTGCTGCTGCGGTACCGAGGCAGGCTGGGCAGGTGCCGGCGTATCGCCAAGCTGGGGAAGGAGGCGGACAAAGCCAAGCTCGGTGAATAGGTGGCGGAGCTTGGGAACGTTAAAGGATTTTACGGCGAATGTGTCGTAGTCGTTCGTCACAGGGACGCTCGTATCAATGGTAACGAGCTGACGGCTGAGGGCCAGAGAATCTTTTGATGCACGGAGATTTTCGCCTCGCTTGCCGGGAATTTCTTCGGCGTGGGCGAGGAGGTTTTCCAGCGAGCCGTATTTCTGTATCCAGCCCAGGGCGGTTTCGGGACCGACGAGCGGGACGCCTGGCACGTTATCGACTTTATCACCCATGAGGGACAGGACGTCTATGAACTGGTCGGGGCGGACACCCTTGGTTTCAAGCATTTTGGCCTGGTCGAATACCGCGGCGGAGCTTATATCATACATGCTTACGCGGTCGCAAAGGAGTTGAAGCATGTCCTTGTCTTTGGAGCAGATGAATACATCGAAGCCGTCGGCGGCAGCCTTTCTGGCTACGGTGCCTATAATGTCATCCGCTTCGTAGCCTTCGATGCGAAGGATAGGGATATTCATGGCCGCGACGATCTCATTTATTCGGGCGATCTGCGGGGGAAGGTCATCGGGCATAGGCGGCCGATGGGCCTTGTATTCCTTGTAAAGCTCTGTGCGGAAGGATGAACGGGAGTCCATAGCCATGACAACCATGTCGGGATTAGTTTTAAGCAGGCTAAGGACTGTTGTGGTGAAAATGTAGGTTGCTTTTGTCGGCTCGCCAGTCGGGCTGGTTAGGCGGGCCTTCATTGGTGCGTAATAAGCGGCGTAGATGTGCGCGTGGCCGTCAATAATATAAAGTTTTTTTGACATAGATTACTTTACGCCGGCGAGGGCAGGTTTGTTGGCCTGAGCGAGTTCTTCTTTTGGGCGGGTTTTCCATCGGCGATGTAACCACCAGTACTGAGTGGGGTCGAGACGGATGCCGTCTTCGATAGCCTTGTTGAATTCCTGTGTTACCCAGCGCAGGGCGTCTGGTTTGGCGGCCCATTCTTCGGGCATAATGATGCGGGTACAATGAGCTTCAAAGAAAAAGTCATTGCCTACCCGCCGGGTCACGCCGACAACAATGGGCATATTGTATGTTACGGCCAAAAGTCCGATGCTTTTGTAGGTACTTGCTTTTCGGCCGAAGAAGTCGACGAAGACGCCTTTTTTGCCGGCATCCTGGTCTGCAATAAAGCCCAGCGTGTAGCCGCCGACGGCGATTTCTTCCATTAAATCTGATGCGCCTTTTTTATCAATAATTTTTTGACCTGAATGCTGGCGTACACCCATGAGGTAATTGTTTATGTATTTATTATCAAGCGGACGTGCAATAGAATAAATCTTGAGGCCGAAGGCGGCCATCAGGTATCCCAGAAGTTCGAAATTGCCGTAATGGGCAGTTACAAGCAACAGGCCTCGGCCGTCGAGCATCATCTGCTTTGGCCGATCAATATTGATGAATCGGGCAATTTCTGACCATTTGTAGGTCTTGGCAATTCGAGGGGTAAAAAGCACGTCAATCATGAGCATTGCGAGTTGCTCGAAACTTCGGCGACCGACAGATTCGTGCCATTCTTGTGACTTTTCAGGGAAGGACGCTCGGAGATTATCAAGAGCACGCTGACGTCCCCTGCCGTAATGTTTCCAGAGAAGCCGGCCTAATAAACAGGCGGTCTGGAGGTTATGTTGAATAGAGGACATGGACAAAAAAACAATTACAATCCGCAGGCCTGCATAGAGGAGCCAGTCGGCTAAAAGATTTCTTTTCTTGTCCTTGTGCTTTCCCATAGAAAGGAGTAATTACCCGATTATTATCGGCAATGCAATATAGTGTTTTAAATTAGTCCTCACAGCGTTATGTGATACAGGTTTTGGCATTTCTCAAAATCCGAAACCCGAAACAAATCCAAAATTCAAAACTCGAATGACCAAAACAATAGCACGGTTGCCGAGAGTTTTGTTTGGAGCATTCGACAGTAACACAGCCTAGCTTCGCTAGACTGTGCCACAAGCATTTGTCAAAGAAAAAGGGCGGCCAAAAGACCGCCCTTACTCTCACCGTCCACCAATTTATCGAAGCTTACGCCTCGATCTTGTCAATTGTAACCTGCAGGTATTTTTGCCTGTGGCCGATACGCTTTTTGCTGTTTTTCCGCTTGCGGAAGGTCATGGGATAGAGCTTCGGGCCTTTTACGACCGAGTCGCCGGCGGTTGTTTCAAATTTCGCTATGACCTTTGCGCCCTGAATGTAGGGGGTGCCGATCTTGATCGTAGCACCATCTGAAACAAATAAGACTTTATCAATTTCCAGAACCTGTGCTTCAGAAGTAACTTCTTCAAGTTCGATCTGAATGGTATCGCCCTGGCTGACTTTATACTGCTTTGAACCCGCTTCAATTATAGCGAACATCGTGAACTCCTGTTATCGATTTACAATAAGCCATGTATTTTACGCATGGCTGGGGGGCGTGTAAAGCCCAAATTTTGGGAAATTTTACAGGGCTGAGGGATAATTAACAATATCTGCGTCAAAAAGCTTGCAAACATACCAGATGTTGTAGAAAATACCTTTTTTGGAGTTTAAAAATGAAACTGGCGATAATAGAGGATGAAATCATTTCCTACGAGCAACTACCGGCCTCTTACTGTGACCGGGGACTTTACTTCGGGGATGGAGTCTACGAGGTAGTAAGAAGCTATGATGGTCAATTGTTTGCTTTCGAAGAGCATATGCAGCGGTTCGGCCAAAGCCTGGCTGCAATAGGCATAGATAATGTCGATCTGGGCGATATACGCAAGCGTATCCGCAGCGCTTTTGAAAAATCCGGAATAGCCAATGCCAAGATTTACTGGCATATTACGCGTGGACGAGGCCCGAGGGATCATGTAGGCGGGCCAGACCTCAAACCCTGCTTTTTTATGACGATAACGGAACTTAATGAGAATGCGGCAGCCCAGGTAAAGGCCAGAGGCATGAAGGTTTCGACGTTTCCGGACTGGAGATGGCGCAGATGCGACATAAAGTCACTTAATCTGCTCGCCAATGTCTTGGCCGCCAGAGATGCCAGTTCCAAGGGTTGCGACGAAGCTATTCTATACAATGA
The DNA here is from genome assembly GCA_001824635.1 of Planctomycetes bacterium GWF2_50_10. Classification (GTDB taxonomy): domain Bacteria; phylum Planctomycetota; class Phycisphaerae; order Sedimentisphaerales; family GWF2-50-10; genus GWF2-50-10. Next base: position 9,127 of record MHYB01000108.1, on the reverse strand, counting down.
ACAGGGCTATGTAACCGAGGGGTCGTCATCGGCTTTTTTCGTGATATTCGACAATAAACTGCAAACCACCCCGCTTTCGGAGAATATCCTGCCTTCAATAACGCGTATTTTTGTACTGGAGTGCGCAAAGGCTGTCGGGCTGGAGTTGGTTCAGAAACCCTACATAATCCAGGAGGCCCGCGGGGCATCAGAGATGTTCATTGCGGTAACTACCAGGGACATTGTGGGGGTAATACAATTTGATGATGCGGTCATAGGCGATGGCAAAGTAGGCTCATGGACTGGCAAACTGACCCAGCAATTCAAGGCAAATCGCAGCAAGTATTGCAGTTAATGTCAATCCCAAACTAATCGAATTGACATTAGGCTTTTGAGCTTTAGAATATGTGTTTATTTTAATCCGGCCTGCTATGGGCCAATTGCGATATTATATTTTCATAAACGTCAGGAGTATTTTGCATGACACCGACAGGACAACCCATTGACACGCACATTCATATGGACCATGAGCCGGAGTTGAATAAATATTTCAAGGCTTGCATAAAGGCAAAGTCATCAGATTTGCATCTGAAAGTCGGGCAGGTGCCGCGGATGCGAGTTTACGGATCGCTCAAGCCGACGACAGGGGAAACCCTTAGCGAAGAAAAGATGGAGCAGCTTGTCTTTGAAATCATGAGTGCGGCTCAGAAAGATTTTTTCTTAAAGAACGGTGCCATAGATTTTGCTCACGAGGTTACGGATGTCGACCGATTCCGTATCAACGTGTTCCGCCAGCGAGGCATGATAAGTCTTGCAGCCAGGCGTATTACGTCGGTGATTCCGCCTTTTGAGCATCTTCATCTTCCACCGATCATCGAAAAAATTTCAATGAGCCACGAGGGGCTTGTACTTGTGACTGGGCCGACAGGCTCAGGAAAGACTACCACGATCGCATCAATGGTGGACTACATAAACGCAAACAGGTCCTGCCATATAGTAACTATTGAAGATCCGATCGAATATTTGTATTCCGATAAAAAGGCGATGGTCTCACAGCGTGAAATTGGCATAGACGTGCCGGACTTCAACGACGCGCTGCGATCGCTTATGAGGCAGGATCCGGATGTGGTGCTCGTTGGCGAAATGCGTGACCGAGAGACTATCCAGGCGGCCATGCGTGCGGCAGAAACCGGACACCTTGTGTTCGGGACGCTGCACTCGGCAAGCGCTGCCCAGACAGTCCAGCGAATACTTGACCTGTTCCCGCAGGAAGAACGCGATCTTGCTAGGCAGACTTTCGCACTTACCATCCGCGGCATCGTGAGTCAGATGCTATTGCCTTCAATAAAAGAGGGCTTTAGCCGCATGCCGGCGGTGGAAATACTCATCGCAAATCCAATCGTCAAGAAGCTCATTGGCGAAACACGCGAGGCAGACCTGCCTTCCGTAATGCGTTCATGCGTAAACGAAGGAATGCAGGATTTCACTGAAAGCCTCAGCAATCTTGTTAAAAAAGAATACGTTGATATCAAGGCGGCATTCGATTACGCACCAAACAAAGAAGAGCTTAAAATGGCTCTCAAGGGAATGCGTTCGGCGGCAAGCGGTATACTTTAAGAATAACATTGGAGCAAATTATGCCCGGTTTACTTTTAGAAGTTGTATTTGGAAATTATATTTCACCTGTAAAGCTTGCGATCTTCACGGCGCTGTTTATCGCATGGCTTCCGGCACTGGACTGGATGAACAGGGATTCAAAATCGATCCTGCGCAAAAAACAACCCATTTGGCTGGGCATCGTTCTTGGGGCCGGGATACTGGGGCTGGTCCTGTGGATAGCGATACCGCTGTTTTGGGCAGGTGCAGCAGTATTCATATTTTTGGCGGGCGCCTCGCTTGTGCTGTATATAATGAAACGCGACGCACTGGTGGCTGACTACGACAAGATATTCTCGACGGCAACCTTTTCGAAGCTTTTCGCACAAAAGAATAAAACAGCGGCAGAACTTGCAAAAGGGCTTACCTACATAACCGCCAACAAAAACGAGGTGCCGATCCCGCTGCCCAAGACAGCTGAATTTCATGGCATGAAAGTAGCTAACCTTCTTTTTGAAGATGCGATGTGGAGAAGGACCAATGAGATCATCTTCATGCCCACGGGGCAAAACAGCTATAATGTAACCTACCGTATTGACGGAGTAGTTTACAAGCAGCCTGCTCGCACAAAAGAAGAAATTGATCATCTCATACATTTCCTCAAGCAGCTCGCGGATTTGGACGCAAGCGAAAAACGCAAGCCGCAGAAAGGTACTTTCACAATTCGCAGGGGCAAGGATTCTGTGCAGTGGGAAGTGAACACTGCAGGATCGACCGCAGGCGAACAGGTTAGACTGGGACAAATAGAAGTCCAGAACGTGCGCAAGCTTGACGAAATTGGGCTTGCACCCGAACAGCTTGAGCAGCTTTCAAAAGTTCGCGACACGGCTGGTAAAATTTTCATCGTCTCAGGCCCAAAGAAAAGCGGTGTAAGCACGACGTTTTATGCGTTCTTGAAGAACCATGATCCGTTCCTGAACAGCATCGTGACACTTGAAAGACGGCCAAGTGCTGATATACCCAATGTCTCCCAGAACACGTTTACGCTCTCAGATACCGGCACTACAACCTTCGGCCGGAGGGTTCAGAGCCTAACGCGTACGGCACCGGATATACTCGGTGTTGCGGACGTGGACGACACGCAAACGGCAGCAATACTTTGCAACGCAGCCAAAACGGGCGTGCATATATATATAACGATCGAAGCT
>MHYB01000108.1:2048-6225 GCA_001824635.1 Planctomycetes bacterium GWF2_50_10 | reverse complement strand
CCGAAAAAGTAAAGACCCTTTATCGTCCAGGCGAGGCGGCGCTTGATCGCAAGGGCAAGCCGATACCATGCCAGAAATGCCAGTCGACGGGATTTGTGGGCAGAATAGCCGCATTTGAATCGATGGTCATAAACGATGAACTTGCGGCCGGAATCAAGAGTGCCAAAAATCTCCAGGAGATCGCCAACCTGTTCAGGCGGGCAAGAATGCTGTTTCTTCAGGAGCAGGCACTTCGCAAAGTTGTCGACGGCACAACCGCGATCAATGAACTCATTCGTGAATTCCAGCCGCCACAGGCCCAGGCAAAAACAGAAACCCCTGCTAGCGGCGCAGCGAAAGCTTAAAAGGAGAATCCAATGCTCAGTGCGGTAGTTGTACTAATATTTGCGGCCGGTTTTGGCATTCAGCAGTATTTAAAAGGCGGGGTGGCCAAGGCGGCTTTGATGTTTATATCCGCGATCATCGCGGTGGCGGTATCGTTCAATTTTTATGAACTTGTAGGCTCATTGGGTAAGGGCTTTATCGGCGACAAAGCCTATGCTGCCGGATTTGCTCTGCTGTTCATGTTTACCATGATACTTTTGAGTGAAGTATTCAAACGCCTGATTAAGGAAACAGTTGATATGGGTTTCTGGCCCGACCGGATTGGCGGGTTTGTGTTCGGGGCCATTACCGGCCTGATCTGCGCGGGAATGTTCCTGATCCTTTTGGGGCTTATTCCTTACGGAGTTACAAAACATGTCTACGCCAGGTTCGAAGAGCCCTTTTCGAATCCGCCAAGGGCAAACAAGGCTCTGCTCAACGCGGATGGCTTTGTGTCGGGACTGTTTTCATACATGAGCAAAGCAGGTTTTGCAGGCACCAGCAATTTTGCCGTAGTCAACGCTGATTTCACCGACAAGGTTTTTTTGAATCAATATTTCGCCACAATTGAAAACCCCGCGAGCATGCATGCTCTGGAAGGGGTTATCACCGCAGAGCCAAACGCTGTAATAAAAGCTCCTGAAAAACTTCGCACATACGTCGGCGATGAAGGTAAGACACAGCTCGTTGAGAGCGTCTCCGGCAAGACCTTGTACATAGTGGCGGCGCAAATCAACAGCAGTTCGCTTGAAATCTCAGAAGAAACCAGCGCCACGGGCATAGGCCTGGGGCAGGTGCGTCTTGTGACAGTTCCCAAAGGAACAAGTGCCGACGCACCCGGAGTGTCAGGCGAGGCTGTTTATCCAACCGGAATAATCGACAGCAAGGGACTTCTCAAAGAAGCCAAATTAGGTGATGTGATCCCAATCGAGGAAATCAGTACAGGGGCCAAGTTTGCGTTTTATGTGCCCGTAGATCGGGACCCTGCCGTAATTGAGATCAAGCTCAACGGCGGCGATACGGTCAGGCCCCCCGCCGCTGTGATCCTCAAACAGTAGAGAGGCTGTCCCGGACAGCCTTTTGGGCAATATCCAGGCTCTTTAGACCATCCTTAAGCGAAGCACTTACCTTGTGCGAAGGATCTTCGATTGCTTTTATAAGATCTTCAAGCACAGCGCGCACACAATCACAATATATCTGTGATTTAGGTTGTTCAAGTTTGAATTTTGCGCGAAGCAGACTCGTGGCGGTATAATCGATCCCACCGCTTGAGATTATGTGCCCCTGGGCGGATTTACGAATAACGCCGGGACCCCAGCCTGCTGGTCTTGATTCATCTATAGCTTTTTCGATTGAAATTTCATTGATTAGTTCATATCCCGGCAAAGACTCTATCATCGCGCGTGTGTCAGTGTTGACAAGTACCTCGATAGTGCCCCTCAACGGTATCCAGCCTACAAGATCTATTGTCGCCAGATCATAAGCAAACTTCATCGTGGTTATCTCAAAAAAGCCGGGCCTGGCAAACGAGTGATAATGCGTAGCGAATAAGCCGTCTTCGTAAAGAACATTTGCAATAACCTGATCCTGTTGTTTAGCGTTTCGCATATGGCCAAAACCACTTACACGTATCGCGGGGGCATCTGTAAAAAGATGCACAAGGTCTATGAAGTGTACTGCGTGTTCGATCAATATGCCGCCACCGAGCTTTTGATCCCAAAACCAGTGGTCAGGCGGAAGCTGCTCATCCTGAGCATAATTTTCCACATCGATTCGTCTGATTTTGCCGAGAACGCCGCTGCTGGAAATCGCTGCGAGCCTTTTCATCATAGGATTAAAACGCATTATATAATCGATGCAGGCGGGAGTATTTCGTTTTTCTTGTTCGGCGATTATCTTACCGGCATCCAGCGTGGTAGTGGCCAAAGGCTTTTCGATCAGCACGGCTTTCTGGGCTTCCATCGCGGCGGTTGCTATCATCTCATGAGTGTAGGGCACAGTGGCTATCGCAACAATCTCAACTTCGGGATTGTGGACAAGATTTCGCCACTCACTATACACATGAATATTTTCAAGACCCGAAAACCGCGATGCTACCTTGTCGGAAACAGCAACGACTTTAACATTGTCCATTTGAGACCAGCAATGGTGCAGAAAACGACCAAACCCCCCGTAGCCGATAATGCCAAGATTATGGACAGCCATAGAATCCCCCCTGCTGCCTGAAAAATCCGGCGAACCGCGAGCTTTATTTTCGCCGGGTCGCTGAAATAGCCGAACTAATCGTTATGATCGCCGCGAAAACAAGAATAACAAATGTAAACCAGTTGGCCCAGGCGGCCTCCGGGAAGTGGGCCATCTTGACTATTATTGTACCAACTGCAAAGGACTGTACAAACATTTTGAGTTTTCCGGCAGGCTTTGCGGCAAAATTTATTCCGCGTGATTCCGCGATCTGCCTGATAATGGTCATGACGACCTCACGAGCTGTAATTATACCCGCAACTCCCCACTGAATGGCCAACAGTGGATACCCCGAAAGATTAAAAAGCCGGGGCTGGCCTATTATGGCGAAACATATAAAAGCCCCGCAGATGAGAACTTTATCAACCAGCGGGTCAAGCATTCGCCCCAATTTGCTCGAAGCGTTGTATTTTCTGGCGATTTTTCCATCAATTATGTCTGTCAATGCCGCGATAATAAAAAGTACAAAAGACCAGTCCAGGTATCGCGCGGATTTTGCAGGCTCGGCAGACTCGAAAGCAGGATAATAAAGTACCATTGCCAAAAAGACCAGAGACAGTGCCAGCCTTATAAAAGTAAGTATATTGGGTACAAATCTAATCATGGCAGTAGTTTATCGGCGTTTTTTATTAATTCAACGCCTATTTTGCAAAGAGCAAAGTTTTTCAATAATTGCCTGACCAGTACCAAATGTAACAGAATTGCTGTTAATAAAATAGGCCGCAACGACCATTGTCACGGCCTTATGTAAGCCCCTCGCTTTTTTTGTAAAAATCTGCTTTTAAAGCATCATGTTACTATCTTCATCGCCATCATGACTCAGATGGGTCAAATTACCATAGAACATTTTCCTGGTTTTGGGATTGTATGCTATTATGTCGACTTCATGTTTGCTTTCGTCACGAACTGTCGAAAGCTCCTTAGATTTGGTCCACCATCCATGCTGCTGCATATTACGCGCAAATGCCGTTTCAACTGCATCCATAAGTAGGCTCCTTTCAAAAATAGTATGGATTTAAACAAGTGCGCCACAAAAATCTTTTATATACTCCGCACACCTCACTTTCTATGTACATAAAAAAAGCCCAAAACAAAGATCAAATCTCTGCCTTGGGCTCTAAACTATATTTATCTATGGTCATAGGCTTAGCACCTGACAATAGAACTTTAACTTAAACCAATATACCAACAATACGCAGGAAATGTCAATGTGGTGCTAGCAAAAAATAAACGAATTGGCAAAATTGGATTTGCGGGAGGGAATAATCGCAACAACTTTCATTGTCATACTTTTATATCCCTCCAACAGACAAATCCAAAGAACCCGCATGTGTAATTCTAAACTATTAAATAAATCACGCAATCGTGGTAAATACGGTAAATTTGGATTTTGTAAAACACGTCGGTCACTCAGGGAAAGCCAGATCCAAAGCTCTTTTTGCAAGCTCAATGGAATTTTTGACGCCCAATTTGTGCATCATGCTGGATCGCTGATCCTCTATAGTTCTTACCGACCGGTGAAGTTTGACCGCAATTTCTTTGTTTGTGAGTCCTTCGATTATGTTCTTAA
>MHYB01000108.1:0-2040 GCA_001824635.1 Planctomycetes bacterium GWF2_50_10 | reverse complement strand
ATTTCGGATTTTGTAAGCAATTTATCAGCGGTTTTGGGAAAAGCCACCCCTTCAATATAGTCCTGATCCGGGTAATATTTTGCAGACCATTTAAGATCTACAACAAGGCCGTCAAATCTGCGTACACGAACATCACCCGAACTTAATTGCTTATTGGAAATAATCGACTGGGCCAAAGTCGACCATTCTGGAGTAACCGCACATTCAATAGGCACAAGCTTCTGCATGCATTGTTCTTTATTTTCATATTTTAAGATTCTCGCGAATAGGTCGTTGCACAAAAGAACCTTGCTGCCATCAGCGGCAACACAAAAAAGGGCAACACGGGAATTGTCAAAAAGCTGCTTATACTTAGATTCGCTTTCTTCCAGGGCACGCTGGAGTTTCTTGATCTGGGTGATATCATGTACATTACCAATAATCTTGCATGGCATATTATTGTCAAAAATTACACAGAAATGCTCACTGTACCACCTGTAATTTCTGTCGCTGTGGCGCAACCTGTATTCCATTTGTCCGAATGCACGCCCGTCGATCTGGGACTGCATTGCAGAAGAAACAGTTCCAAGAACGCGTTGCTTATCATCCGGGTGAATCAAATCCGCGAGTTCCTCAAAATTTTTGTTTACCAGGTCCTCATGCGGCTTGCCTAGCACTTCAGCGGCAGCAGTATTTAGATAATCGTAAATATTCGTCCGAAGATCACGCTGATAACAAAGATCCACGGAATTATCAAGGATCAGGCGATGTAGATTATCTATTACTTGAACCACAGTGCGGCCCCTTTTGTATAAGTCGTCAAATTGTATCATCTAATCCAGCTTAGTCAAACCTTAAATACAAATTTGCCCTATACAATCTCTTATTTAGCTTAGCGATATCTGTTACCGCCCTAATTCTGTCGTGTGCTCTATATTTGATGATACGGCGGACTGTTTCTGGGCCAAAACCCGGTATCCGAAGCAGTTGCCATTTGGAAGCTTTATTGATATCTAACGGGAAAAAACCTGGGTTTGCATCGGCCCAGGCCTGCTTGGGATCATTTTCCATACTGAAATTGCCGTTTGGATCAAAAATGAAATCAGCCTGGGAAAAACCGTATTTTCGAAGTAGATAGTCGGCTTGGTACAGACGGTGTTCCCGTGTGAATATCTGTCCAGATGATTCGGCTGGCATTTCGATTGAACTATCGCCAAGTTCCTTCTGGTAAGCACTGAAATAGACCCTGTGAAGATGGAGCCGCTGATACAGCGCCTCGGTGTAATGGATGAGGTGGCGGTCTGTTTCACCAGCCGGACCGACTATGAACTGGGTTGTAAGAGATTTTTTTTCGTATTTTGCCCCCGGGCCAGTCAGGGCGGCAAGTTTTTTGAGAGGACGGATTATATCAGCGTCGAAATCTTTTTTCTCCGACAGCTTTGAAAAAAAATCACGTCCAGGCGCTTCAATATTGATGGACAAAGCCGAAGCGAGTTTCACTGCTTCTTCAATAGCGCTGTCGCTAGCGCCGGGAATGACCTTTAAATGCATATAACCACGGAAATCGTGTCTGCGTCGGATAATATCAGCCGTTTCGATCAGCCGTGCCATGGAGGAATCTGGATTTCCGGTTACGCCAGAGGTTAAAAATGCCCCGAAAACCATACGCGAATCGTAAAAATCTATAAATGCGCGGGCGGTTTCTTCAGGAGTGAGGCTGCATCGCTGGATATTGGAATTTGCACGCAGCGGACAATACTTGCAGTCGTTTACACAAGAGTTAGAAACCAGGGTTCTAAAAAGTGAGCCGCTTTGGCCGTTTGCCAGCGTAACAGGGTATATCCACCGGCCATCGGCCCCGCGCTTCCTGTGTTCATTTTTCTGTGAACCGCATGCACAGGCAAGATCGTACTGGGCATCCGCGGAGAGGATCTTGAGTTTATCGAGCGTGCCGGGTTTTGAAACTACTGAAACCATGCTGAGTTAATTAGTTTCTGTTGCGGAAAGGCATAAATACGAGAAAGAAAATCTGTCTAATTTGAGACAAGTTCGGTTTCATCA
>MHYB01000107.1:140-19859 GCA_001824635.1 Planctomycetes bacterium GWF2_50_10 | reverse complement strand
CGAAAAAATGTTGATGGCAAGACTGGTGAAGTCACTGCCGCGGTAAGCTGGCTGGTTCCAAAGACGCACACGCCTTTCCAGTACCTTTCCCAGCAGAGCGGGGAATATTTCGAAAACGCCCGCAGGCTGCTGCTGGCCCGCAAAAAAGAACTCGGCATAAAATATGTCAGCTTCAAATTTCACAACTTCAATCAATCTATCCTTGAATCCGCCATAGGTCGGGGCGACAGGAAACTGTGCAATGTTATCGAAGCGGCATACCGGGCCGGGGCCAAATTCGATTTATGGGATGAGGCGTTTGATATGGAAATTTGGCGAAATGCTTTTAAGGATAACGGTTCTGATGTCAATACACTTGCCCAGCGTCAATATTCGACAGATGAAATCCTGCCTTGGCAGCATCTCGGCGGCCCGTCTGTTCAGGGCTTGTTAGACCATTACCTTGCTGCCCAGCAGTTGACTGAATTGACCAAATAATAAATCAAAAGAGTAAATCGTTAATCCTAGTGATCCTGCACTTCTTCGCGAGCGGGTCCCTTCATACGGTGTTTTAGTCCCGGTGGTTCCACCAGGCCTCGGAAGCCATTGGATTTGGAGAAGTCTTCGATTATTTTAACCGCTACAGCCGGCTCGTCAACGACTGTGAAAATATCCATGTCCTCCGGGCTGACGTTCTGCCATTCGTGGAACATTTTATCACGCATCCAGTTGATGAGGCCGGACCAGTATTCGCGACCCATAATGATCACGGGGAACTGCGCCTGCTTGAGCGTTTGGATGAGCACCATCGATTCGAAAAGTTCGTCCATTGTGCCGTAGCCGCCTGGGAAGAATATAAACCCGTGGGCATACTTGACGAACATCACTTTACGCGCAAAGAAATAGCGGTAGTTAAGCGAGAGATTCTGAAATTTGTTGGGCATTTGTTCCTGGGGCAGATCGATATTAAGACCTACGCTGACGCCGCCGGCATCGGCTGCGCCTTTATTTGCTGCCTCCATAATTCCGCCGCCGCCGCCGGTAATCACTGAAAAACCGGCTTTGACCAGTAATGCCCCGGTCTCCTCAGCTTTTGCGTACCAAGGGTGGTCTTTAGGCGTTCGAGCGGAGCCGAAAATCGATACGGCAGGCCCAATGCGGGCAAGTTCATCAAAACCTTCGACGAATTCCGCCATGATCCTGAAAATACGCCACGGTTCTTCAGCCGGCATGTAGCTATAGTCAGTCATTTTTATTCCTGTTTGAAAACATCTTTAGGACATTGCCAATTCAATTCTTATCGGCATTTTATCTATGCTGATTTGACAAATTTGTTCACCAAAGCTGCGGTTTAAATGCGGCTGGGCAGTATTGGGCTATCGGGCACAGTTCGCATTTGGGCTTGCGAGCCTGGCAAATAGCCCTGCCGTGGAAAACAAGCAGGTGGCTCATTACGGTCCAGTTATTCTGTGGGACGATTTCCCGCAGATCAAATTCAAGCTTGACGGGGTCTTCTGAGTTTTCGCTCAGGCCAAGGCGGCGGGAAAGCCTTATCACATGAGTGTCGGTGATTATTCCAGGAATTCCGTATGCGTTGCCGAGTATTACGTTTGCGGTCTTTCGGCCCACGCCGGGTAGTTCGAGCAGCTCTTCCATTGTTTTTGGAACCTTCGAGCCGAACTTTTCGATGATCATCGCGGCGGCGTTCTTTATCGCCTTGGCTTTGTTTATATAAAAGCCCGTTGATTTGATCTCGGTTTCCAGTGTTGCAAGATCGGCACTGGCGTAGTCATTGACGGTTTTATATTTTTTGAAAAGGTCTTTGGTGACAATATTTACGCGTTCATCTGTGCACTGGGCCGCAAGGATTGTGGAAACGAGCAGCTGGAGGGCATTTTTGTAATTCAGTGACACGCGGGCATCGGGATAAGCTTTTTCAAGAACCGGGTATATTTGTTTTATCCGCTGGGCGGCAACGGCTTTATCAACTTTGATTCTGGCCCTTTTGACAATCTTCTTTGCCATTATAATTCCTCCAAAATCTTTTTCATCTGCTCGCCGATGATCAGGCCGTGAAAACGCACAGGCTCTGGTTCTTGCGGAACAAAGATCATCTGCACGGGCACGCCCGGCTCATTATATATCTTCTGCAGATCGATTGCCGCCTGGTTTGCAGCCCATGTTGTATCGGCTTTGATCGTAAGTACATTTTTCAGCTTTATTAATTCCTGGATATCCCGGCGCGCGTAAACCGTTTGTTCTACGCCCTTGCAGGTCAGACACCAGTCAGCCGTCCATTCGATAAGTACTGGTCGATCCTGTGCGCGGGCACTGGCGATGATCGTTGGATCATACTTTTGCCATTCGATGGAACCCTGTTTCGATAAACTGTCTTGGGGTCTTGCGGCCAAGGCAGGCATTAACAGATAATAGCAAGCTATCGCCGTAATCACCACTGCAAAGAGCCTAACTATAAATCGTTTAGCCGCATTTGCGTCATGGTCTGCCCAGTTGCCCCACATCCAAACGCAGAAAGCTACAACGACTGCGAAATACAGAATGTATGTATGGCCCGCCGCGGGCAAAATACTCATTAGCCACACCGCGACCACAAGCAGGACAAAGCCCATAGCCTGTTTGAAAATTTCCATCCATCGGCCGGGGCGCGGCAAGTGTTTGAGCAGTGACGGCATCGATGTAAGTATCGCGTAAGGGGCAGCCATGCCGATACCGATAATCATTATGGCGATAGTGCCAAGCCAGAGTGTCTGGGCCTGCGCCCAGGCAAATGCGGCTGTGAGGATCGCGAAGCTGCAGGGCGTACTTAAGAGGGCTGCCAGAAAACCCATTCCTGCCGAGCCGACGTAACCGCCGCGCCTTTGTGCATTGCCGGTAATTACCGGCGCATGGACAGTTGCCACGCCGAACATTACCAGTGCAAGCACTTCCATTAGAATAGCCATACCCGCGACAAAGGCAGGGTTCCTGAAATGATCGCCCCATTGAAAAACTATGCCCAGCGACAGCCGCAAAAAAATGTTAGCTGCTCCAAGGACGGCAAAGAACAGAAGTATCCCCGCGCAAAACGCAAGCCCCAGCGTAATGCACCGCCACTTGCTCTCTTTTGCCTGCTCGAAAATACTGAGCACCTTAAGCGGTATCACCGGCAGCACGCACGGCATTATATTGAGTATCAAACCGGCGATGAACGCAAGGCCAAGTGCAGCCAAAGTCGAATAAGACTGCATCGCCCCATCTTTGATCACCTTTGCTGGTTCATTGGTGGGCAATTCAAATCTTGCAATTGCAGGCTCATTTTTAGGCCCCAATATAATCGAGCTATTTCCGGCAAGATTTATCATCCTGCACTGCTCTTTGGAGCACAGGGCGCCTCTTATCTTGAAATTAAGATTTAAATGTCCCACCGGCAGATCATAGCCCAGCGGAATTTTAAAAGGAATGTAGGCGGTAAATTTTCCGGTTAATATATGTGTTTTGACTTGGGTAATGGGATCGTTATATTCCTGACCGGCAGGAAAAATTGCAGGTGCGAAATTGAACATTGCGGGGGCATTGGGTTCGATGCTTAAGGCCGCTCCCCCTGGAGCATCTTCTTTGCTTGCGTAAAAATGCCAGTCCCTGTCGATATCGAACTGTACAGCGATCAATGATTCGCTGCCCGGCCTCACGACATCATATTGTTTTTCAATCGTTAATTTAACTAGCTGCGTGTTTGAATTATTTGGGTTTGTCAGATCGAACGCCATCGCCGAGGAAACAAGTGCTATAGTTATCGCAAAAACTCTTTTCAGCATATCCGCTTAACTCCAGCGAAGGCCTGAAAGGCCGGATTCTTGCAATGAAACAAAAAAGGACGTGTTTTTCAGGCACGTCCTTTTGATTGATTTACTGGTTTGAACTATTTTCGGATTTGGCCTGCTCGGCTGCGAGCAGATCGCCAACCGTCGCTTTTTCCAGCGAGCCGCCGGCCAGCAGTGTCTTGACCTCTTCGGCATCGAGCGTCTCGTATTTGAGAAGCGCCTTGGCTACCGCATCAAGTCTTTCGCGATTTTCGCTGATCAGGTTTCGCGCCCTGGTAAGGGTCTCATCACAAATAGCCTTGATCTCGGCATCGATCATTTGGGCCGTGGTATCCGAATAATCCTTTTCCATGCTCATGCCGTACATCATGTCTCGGCCTTCCGGGTCGCCGTAATTAATGGGTCCGAGTTTGTCGCTCATGCCCCAATTCATTACCATGGCTTTTGCCATGCTGGTGGCCTGCATGATATCCGAGCTTGCACCGCTTGAGATATCGTTGAAGACCAGTTCTTCCGCAACGCGCCCACCGAAGCACACTTCCATATAGGCCATGCAGTACTTGCGTGTGTAATGCGTACGGTCTTTTTCCGGCAGCGAGAAAGTTGCTCCGCCCATCGGGCCACGAGGTATAATACTTACCTTATGCAGCGGATCGGCGCCTTCGGCAAGCGACTGCACCAGCGTATGACCGGCCTCATGATAAGCGGTAAGTTCCTTATCCTGCTTATCGATAACGCGGCTGCGTTTTGCCCTGCCCCAGCGAATTTTATCACGGCCTTCTTCAAGATCGACCATCTCAACAAAATCCTTGTTGGCCATTGTCGCCCCGATAGCGGCTTCATTTATGATAGCCGCAAGTTCGGCACCGCTGAACATCGGCGTCTGGCGGGCAAGCCTTTCCAGATCCACATGCGGACCCATCTTTACCTTGCGTGCATGGACTTTAAGGATTTCGGTACGGCCTTTGATATCCGGCAGCGGAACGACTATCTGCCTATCGAACCTGCCCGGACGCGTCAGGGCGTTGTCGAGAATATCGCCGCGGTTAGTCGCCGCGATCACGATAACCTGGTCGTTAGTGTCAAAGCCGTCCATCTCAACGAGAATGGCATTCAATGTCTGTTCGCGTTCATCATGGCCGCCGCTGACAAAGCCGGGCCCGCGTTTTCTGCCGATAGCGTCGATTTCATCCAGGAAAATGATGCAAGGCGAATTTTCTTTTGCCTGCCTGAACAGGTCGCGTACTCGCGAAGCGCCCACGCCCACAAACATTTCAACAAAATCCGAACCTGAGATGCTAAAGAAAGGAACATCAGCTTCACCGGCAATTGCTTTTGCAAGCAGAGTTTTGCCGCAGCCGGGAGGGCCGACAAGCAGAACGCCCCTGGGTATGCGACCGCCGAGCCGCTGGAACTTCTTTGGATTTCTCAAAAACTCGATCAGTTCGGCAACTTCATCTTTAGCTTCTTCTATTCCGGCAACATCTTTGAAATTTACATTAGTATGTTCTTTGCCGTGCACCTTGTGCTTGCTTCGGCCAAAGCTCGAAAGCATTCCGCCTGGCCCGTTGCGCAGATTGCGCACGAACAGGAAATAGAAAAGTACCACAAGGAACAGCAGCGGCAGCACCCAGTTTACAAGCAGCGGAACCCACATCTGGGGCCTGCTGTATTCCCATTTAACCGCGGATTTCTGCAGTTTTTCTTCAACAAGCTTTTTGCCGCTTTCCTGGACTATTACCCTGAAAGATTCCGGTGCGTCAGCTGCCTGGGCCTCTCGCGCCTTTTGGCCTACCTCATTGAACTTGCCGTGCAGCTCCGTATCGGTTATCTGCACGCTTTCAATGTACCCTTTATCAAGGTAAGTAAAAAAGTCACTCATCTTGACTTCCTGGACTTTGTTATACTTCTGAGCAAAGACCAGCACCGACAAAAGCAGTATCGCAACGAGCAGCCATCCGAACGGCGCCCTGTTATAGCCCGGTAACTGCGGTTTTTTGCCCGGGCCCTCTTTTAAGGTTTTGTTCTGTTTTGAAATTTTGCCGTCATCCTTCATCGTGGTTTTTTAACCCTTATATATTATTTAAGTATGACCTTATTACGAACACAATTAGTGAAAGGTCGGACTTGAATTCAAAAATGAATCAAATCCCCCGCTTTTAGCACAAAAAGTTCAATCCTTTACCATTTTGTTTGCATTTGTTCTACGATACGTTCGGCAAGCCTGTTCGCGGCCACGACCGAGGCGTAATTAAAGCTCTGATTCAGCCACTCGCTGAACGTCATGGAGTCTGAAACTCTCTTTTCGGAGATCATTAACTGGCCGGTTTTGAGGTTTTTCCAGTTCACGACCGCTACAACTTCAGCCTGCTCTTCCATAGGCCTTCCGGTCTGTCGTTCGTAGGCGAGCACATCGTTATCCCAGTCAATGATCTTTCCTGAAATTACTGTATCAGCCAGGTCGCGGTCGCTGATTATTTTGTAAGGCGTCTCTGCTTCGATGCGTTTTGCAAGTGCGTCTGTAAGTTCATATTCCAGTCCCCGACGGAACGTATCATTCTGGAACATTTCAACATACACCGACTCGACGTTGTCGGGATAGAGGAACTGGTTTGAGTAACCCTGCTGGCTCTTGCCGCATCCGCTCAAGGTTGCCCCCATCACCGCAATAGCCAGGATCAATGCCAATTTTTTCATCTTTATACCTGTAAACGCGTACTATTTCGTTTTGCTCGACTGCTGGGCCATTTTTGCGCCGACAGTGCCGGGCCATGTCTCTTCAACGCTTGTGTAGTAAATATTCGACGCGGTTTTGGAGCCTGTCCGCTGATAGTATTTCCCGATATTGTATTGCTTATAGGAGAGCTGTTCCTCGATTTCTTTAATTACATCATCGATCTTAAGCTCGGCCGCGGATTCTGGATAACGCAGCTTGTATGTCTGGAAATAACCTTTGGCACTGGCAAGGCCCGAAGCATCATATCGCGGACCTTTGTAGCCGGAGTGCAGATCGCGAGCCATCGAAAGCAGGGCTGTTTTACCCAGTTCGCCTGTGGGCCAGCGCGAGGCGATATCTGCCCAGGTATCATAAGCTTCACGGAATTTTTTACGTTTTTCATAGTGATGGGCAACGGCTATGAGAGCCTGCTGGGCAATTGGCGCATCGCCGGTGCGATCGGCAAGTTTTTCCATTGTCTTTACACCCTCTTCGAAGCCCTTTACGCGAAAAATTTTGAGCAGTGGAACTCTATAGCCTGCAAGCAGAGCGGTTCCCATCTGGAAAATTCGTTCGATACCGGCATCGTAAAGCGGGCTGGTGGGGTATTCATTAAGGAAGTTTTCAAACAGCGGGATGGCCTTGGTGAATTTTCCCTTGGCATAGAGCAGATCCGCAGCGATGAAGGCATTGACATCCGGCCCGGCGATGGCTGGAAAATCCTGTTTTAATTTTGCAAGTGCCTCTGTGGCCTCTTTTTCCTTGCCGCTGGTGACGAGCTGCTTTGCTTTTGCGACTTCAATAAGGAATCGGCCACGCTCGTCGGCGGGTACGGGCTGCCAGCTCTGGTCTTTGCCGAGGTGGAGCGTCTCTTGGCCCTGGAGCAAAGAGGAACAAGCTATGATGACTTGCAACACGAGTATGTACTTAAGCATATCATTCCCTTGCAAAACAAAAATCCATAATCCCCCGCATTATAACCCCATTATGCCGGATTGAAAAGCCACAATTATAGTAGTTATGGAGTGGCAAGCTGGGCGGGCCGGGTAAAAAAAAAGCCGGGTTTTAGCCCGGCCGTGATAATTCAGAGGTGGATGAAATCAGGCTTTGTCGACATGTACCTTTCTGCCTGCGAAACGTACTGTGCCGGGCTGGACTGCGTAAACGGTCCAATCCCTGCCCATGCGGGTATTGAAGCCGGCGAAGAACTTTGAGCCGACCTGCCTAACGATTATGCCGCCGGTTTCGACTGCCTGGCCGCTATAAAGCTTTATGCCCCGAAACTGCGGGTTTGAATCTCTACCGTTCCTTGAAGAACCTTGTCCTTTTTTATGTGCCATGTTTACCTCGTTATAAGTATCTGCGAAGCGTCAATTTATTAACAAACCGAAAAATATACGGCAAAGCCGCGAGTTTGGCAAGGGAAATTTACTGGATTAGCATGGCATCGCCATAAGAAAAGAACCGGTAACGCTCTCTGATGGCGTGGGAATAGGCTTTTTTGGTGAAATCTAGCGATGCAAGTGCGGCTACGAGGGCTAGTAGCGTGGATTTTGGGAGGTGGAAATTGGTGATCAGGGCGTCAGTCGAGCGGAAATTGAAGCCAGGGGTGATAAAAAGATTTGTAACTCCTGAAGCTGCAACGATTTGGCCATGTTTGGCGGAGATCGTCTCTAAAGTTCGTACCGACGTGGTACCCACCGGTATAATTCTGCAACCCTTTGATTTTGAATGATTTATGATCTCGGCGTTTTCCGAGTCAAGGCAATATGATTCATAATGCATCGGATGGTCAGCCAGATCATCCACAGCAACGGGCTTAAACGTTCCAATGCCTACATGGAGTGTGCAGGTGGCGAATGTAACCCCTTGCTTTTTAAGCTTTTGGATCAGTTCCGGCGTAAAATGCAAACCTGCAGTAGGTGCGGCTATCGCGCCTTTGTTGGCGGCGTAAACAGTCTGGTATCGTTTAACATCTATCCCCGCAGCGCCGCTGGCCGCTTCAGGCGGCAAATTTGATTCCAGTTCCGGCGCAGTCCTTTTTATATAGGGCGGCAACGGCATAATTCCGACCTGGTCGAGGAGGTCGTGGGCGGATAGATCGGAGTCGACGCGGATTGTCCAGTGGCCGTCTCCGTTATTAGACACGATCTTTGCCGAGACAGGTTTTTGGTTTTCGGCAGCGGCGATGGAAATTTTGTCGCCCGGTTTTAAGGTGCGGGCGTTTTTTAGCATGACGTGCCAGGAGCCGTCGGGTTCGGTTTCTATATATAGGGCTTCTATGCGGCCGCCGGTTGGGCGACGTGCAAAAAAGCGGGCGGGGATGACTTTGGTATCGTTGAGGACCAGGCAGTCGCCGGGACGAAGGTATTGGGGGAGATCGGAAAAGATCTTGTCTTCGAGGGTGCCGGTTTTTCTATCCATCACGAGCAGGCGTGAGGCGGATCTTTCCGGGGCGGGAGATTGGGCGATCAGTTCGGGGGGAAGTTGGTAATCTAAATCGGAAGTTTTCATACCACAGGTACGCAGATTTGACTGAAAAGATTTTTGCCACTGGTTTTTCACGATCAACATGGTTTAGGAGGATAGATGAAAAGTGCAAAAAGTGCAAGAGCGCAAAGGATATTACGCGCTCCTTTTTAATATCGCAATAGCATATGGCCGGCATCCAAATTGGATCAGGGCATATTAAAACGATTTTGTGAGCATGGCAAAAGCAGCAAGTGAGATTAATGCCACCAGCACTGAAAAAACTGCCAGGAATATGCGGGCTTTCCATTTATTACTTTTGATGACGTCGGTGACATCGGTTTTGCGGTAATTCATGGCGGCACCTACGGCCAGAATGGTGAAAATATTGAAAAAGCCGAGTGTGGCAAAACCTCGCCATTTCTTATATATGAGCAACCCGCTGACACCGGCGGATACATATGAAATGAGGGCAAGGGATATGATGCCAAGCGGGACCAGTGCCAAAGGAGACATATTCGCTACGCCATCGACGCAGGCCATGTTTTCAAGTCTGCCGGGGACAAAAGAAAGGTCTGTAACAGGACCGGCATGGTTGCCCAATGAGATAGTTGTGATGGGAATATTCTTGAGGGGCTGCGACGATGCGAAGAAAGCGGGTATGTTGTCATCCGGGACGACAAACTGATTACAACGAAAATCGGCGGCCTGAGGCCTGTTGGCAATTTGCCAAAAGCCTGCGATGGTAAGCGATACGCGTCCCTGTCGGCCGGGCTTTTGGGGCAGTACATAATAGGGCGCATCGGAAGGAAACTCGACATAAATAGACGGTCGGCGGCGGAAGCTGCGATAATTGCTGCTTCGTGTCGAATTTGGCTCATTGCCCCGGGTCAAACCCATCATGTTTGGTTCATTGCCTTCGCGCCAAACAGTGAGGAGGGAATAATCGCTGTTTAAATACGCGGCGTAGGGCTCAAGTTCAGATAATGGTACGATTCTGCCTTTACTTTCAAGCTGCTGGGCCAAAGTTTGTACCGAGTCCGCTTGAAAGAGTTCGATACGCACACCGTTTGAGTCGACAGGGCTTGACATCTGGCCGGAGAAATTCCCGGTCGATTTTTCCATATTGAAATAACATATCGGAAGAGTCCAAAGCTGAGTGGCAATCAATGCGTAATTGACAGATTTGAGTTTGTTTTGAGCTATTTCGCGAGGATCCATTCCGCTAAGCCGCAGGGTGTCGCCAGTGAGATTGAATTTGACCTGGTCGCTTTTACATTTTAGCGGGAAAATCCAAATTGAATTATTGTCTCGAACAACTCTTGGCGAAACAACCATGTGCTGGATGCCATCATGCCAGTTTATTGTAGCGGATTCTGAGCGGAAATTCCCGCGGCGAAACGATTGGTTTGCAAAATTATTAGTATTGGGTTCGTTTACATCGGCCAGACAGATTGCCTGAGAGAGTAGAAATGCCGCGAAAATCGTAACTATTTTCATATTAATCCCCTTGAATAGTTACCACATTCTGTATCGGTCAGTGGTTGGAGTCAAGATAAAAAATACACCAGCCATTCGTGTTAGCGCTGTTGGAAGTGCGGCCAACTCACAATTGCCGGGCGACCTGGCGGAGGTAGTTATTGTGCGTCGTAGTATATTATGTACTGGCCGGCATGGCTGGCTGGGATGAGGCTGGTCCACTTTGTGAATTTTACTGAGCCGTCAAGGTACCCGGTTCCCAAGCCATCGGGGCGGGGCGACATTGGGCCAAAGCCTTTTCTGAATTGTGCCCCTATATGAGGCGCATACCATTGCGAAGGGCTCGATACGGCGAAATCGGACACACAGAAGCATGTGATCAATGTTTGTGAGGTCGGTTTATCGCCGGTCTTTTTTGGAGTAATATATTTTTTTCCCGTTACGCTATCAACCCAGTCTCCCCTGTTGCCCCAGTATATCCAGCCAACCAGTACTCGTTCGGTCAAGGCGAAAGTTGAGGGCAGGGACATAAGCAGGTTTTTGCTTTCGGTGAGGTATTTTTCGGCACTGTTACAAGTTGCCATTCGCTCTGTGCCGCCATATTGGCTGGCCATAGTGTCCAGGGTTTCGGCATTGAAAAGATACAACTGATCATCCGCATCCCAGGATTCATTGTACTGCGGATTTTTTTTATCAATTATGCTTCCCAACGGCAAAAGCCCCCTGTAATCACCTGTGTACATTGAACTAATCAGAAGACCCTGATGCAGTGAGTTTAAACACACTGTTCGGCGGGCCTGCTCACGAGCTCTATTCAAGGCTGGCATCAATATGGCCATCAACACGCATAAAACTGCAATGACCACAAGCAATTCGACCAAAGTGAACGCGCGAATATTCAGCTTGCGCATATCCAATCTCCATATCATAGATGAGGTGTCAGCGGTTGGCGTCGGCTGTATAAAAAAAGTACGCTAATTTTTCGGGCGAAGTGCTCAGTTGCGACATGTTTTGTGAAAAAGCCTTGGCATCAAAGAATGCGGCCGGTTTTTTTTCCGAATAAAACAGGAATACATCAATGCTGGTATTTCCATTTATGGCTCTTACCTGGATAGGCAGTTTGCTTTTTTGCAAAGCCCACACGCGAATTGTATCGGTGTCGCCGCTGACAAGCTGTTTGTCGAATATTGTAAGTTCCTGGGCCAGTTCGCAAGGGACATTTTTGAATGACAGGTTGTGATTTTTATCAGAAGATAAGCAAGAGAGCAGTGTTTCAAGTGAAAAAGTATTTGTTGAGCCTATTCTTCGCATGATGGTCGCGGCAGTTTCATCAGGCTCTGTTTTAACGGACCTGACAATGTCATACGCATCTTCAACAACTCCGTTGCGGCCGAAGACCACTTGTGTGCCGGTTAATAGGCGGCATCTTCCGTTATCCATCCAAAGCTCAATTGTTTCGGGCTTGGCGAGGCAGCTATCCTTTATGTAGACCATAGCGGTGAAATAAGGAACCGTTTTGAACTGCTCGTTAACCTGGGCGTAGGTTGGAGTGCCCGTTGAAACAAAGACAAAGGCAAATATAGAAATGATAGCGGCTGCAGCGGCGGCAGAAATTTTGGCAATAACAAATTTGTGATCCATTATTCGGGCAAAGAAGCCAGCGTATTTTTTTGAGATAATATATGGATGGCCATTTAGATCCTGCCGGAATTCTTTGAGAGAATTTTTCATTTTTTCCTGGAGTGCGGGCTGGGGTGTGCTGGACAGTTGCTTGCGAAGCGCGTCGATGAGATCATCATTATCGTTGAAATCATTGTTTTGATTCATTGTTCGGCTCCTATGAAAATATACCTTGTTTTGTAAGCCTTTCGCGCAGCCTGGCCTTTGCTTTACTGACATGCGACCTGGCAGTGTGCTCTGAGCAGCCCAGGATATCGGCGATCTGCTCGAAAGAACTGTTCTCGATCACCCGCAACAAGAGGCTCTTGGCCTGGTGATGGGGCAACTGGCAGATAGCACTATTGATCGCATTTAGAGTTTGCTCGTCAACAGGATCATTATCATTTTTTTCCACAAACACATTACTTCGCTGTGAGGCGGCTATAGATTCTTTTTGACGGCGGCGGCTGGCGTCTCGAAGCGCATCATATGCGTGCGTGATGCAAATTCTCAGGATGTAGGCATGGGGATTGCCATGCTTGTCAATTTTATCCAATCGTGCCCAGACCGCGGCAAGAACTCCATTAAAAACATCCATCGCATCTTCGCTATCGCGAACAATGCGCGCAATTATCGACATCATCTGCTGCTCAATCGGTTCTATGAGCCTTTTGTAATATTTTTCGCCGTCATCACTCATCATGTTCCTGTATATTCAACGTGCAAAGCACAAATTTGTGTAAAGATTTATAAATTTAACAGATTTCAGGCGAAGAACAAAACGACCGGGGCTCCAATACTGGGCGGCGGATCATCTTTCGGAGTATTTGGCCCAGCAGTTGGGGGCTTCCATTACTTCGATGTATGCGAGGCTTGTTTGAGGAGGGAGAAGGGGTTTTAGGGAATCGAAGATGTATTTAGCGACGAGTTCGGCGGAGGTGTTTTGGTATTGGGTTTGGAAAGGTACAAGGGTTTCGAGCTTTTTGTCTTTCATGGGGGCCAATATCGAATCCAGCAGGTTCATTAGTTTATTAAAGTCGATTGCCAGGCCTAATTTGTCGAGGTTCTGCGCGGTGACGGCGGCGCGGATTTGCCAGTTGTGATTATGCAGTGGTTCGAACGTGCCATCGCCTAGGCGAAGCTGGTGGGAAGCGGTGAAAGATGTCTCAACGGTGACGGTGTACATCAGAGCCGTCCCAGTTTGTGCTGGAGTCGATCGAAGACCAGCGGCGGGATAAGTTTCGAGACGTCGCCGCCCAGGGTGGCTACTTCGCGAATGAGCGTTGAACTGGTGAAGCCATATTCTTCGGCAGTCATGATGAAGACTGTTTCGATGCCCGCGACGGAGCGGTTGGTAAGAGCAAGCTGGAATTCATACTGGACGTCGGTGAGATTGCGGAGGCCGCGGAGTATGACGGATGCACCTTTGGAAGCAGCGTATTCGACGGTAAGGCCGGAGAAACTTTCGACGAGTACGCCGGGTATATCCTTTACGAGTTCTTTTATCATGTCAACGCGTTCGTCGGGTGTGAAAAGGGAGTTTTTGACCGCGCTGCGGCCGACGGCAATGATCAGGTCGTCAAAGAGGGCAACGCCACGTTTGAGAACATCGAGGTGGCCGTTGGTGATTGGGTCGAATGAGCCGGGGAAGACCGCCCGGACGTATTTTCTGGTCATGGTCAGGCCTTTCTGAATACCGCGACGACGTTCTCGACTTCGACTACATAGAGGCGGTTATCGCCTTCAAAGTCGACGGGGATTGCGCCTTTGGGGTTGAAAAGTACTTTGTCGTACTGTTTAAGTGGTATGTCGTGGGCATTGGAGATTTCGACGGAGACGGCGACGATCCGGCCGGTGATGGTGGGAATCTCGATATTATCGGGGAGCTGGATGCCGCCTTTTGTCTGTTTTTTATCTTCATCTTTGCGGATCAGGACTCGTTTGCCGATGGGTTCGACTGTTTCGATGGGAGAAGCTGCCGTTTCAATTTTTTTTGCCATATACATCTCACAAAATTTTACCCGTTACGAATTACGGGTTTCGAGTTACTCGTTTGGGCGATTATATCCGATTTTTTGGCGTTTCGAGAGCTTAAAGCTTGGTTAGCTGTCGCAGGCAGTTAAAAATATGTTGGTCAGTATGCGTAAATTTTATTAACTATCGAACCAAATGTAACTGCAACAGTATCATTAATGTAGCTTAAAGCTTTGCGTTTACAAGAGTTAAGATTAAAAATTATTTGAGAAACTCAGAACAAAAAGATTCCTTGGCCGTCTAATATATAGAACTTAATAAATTTCTTCCTCCTCCTCCAGGCAGTAGCGTGTTTTCACCGTGCGCTACTGCTTTTTTTTATACTCACTTCAAATCAGGAGGATGTAGGCTTTAACCCCTTAAACTATTTCGTCTTGCCGCCTTTTTTGGGCTTGCGGCCAAGGATGGCATCTGCCTCTTCGAGGGTAGCCGGCGGCCATTTGCCCTGGGCTTGGAGTTCCTTTAGCTGCTCGAAATTCTTGTAGCCCACGATGTTGCGACAGCGCGGGAATTTGTTGCAAGCGAGAAAAGGTCCTTTACCGCCTTGGCGGATGAGCAGTTCACCGGTCTTGCACTTTTGGCACCTGATGCCAGAGAGTTCGGCGGGAGGTGCGGGCGGTTTAATGTTGCCTTTTTTGTCGAATTTCAAGATCGTTTTGCAGTCCGGATGCCCTTCGCAGCGAAGGAACGCTCCGAATGGGCCATGCTTTTTGATCATTTTTTTGCCGCAGTTAGGGCAGGTATGCTCGGTAACCTGGTCGGTGACGATCTTGCCCATTTGGTCTATCGGGGCCGAGCCTTTGCACTCGGGGTATTTCGAACAGCTTAGGAATCGGCCGTTCTTCCCGAAGCGGTACATCATCTGGGAATTACATATGGGACAGTTGTATTCGCTGGGGATGAGTTCGGCCTTGGCGTGCTTCATTTCTTCGCCGGCTTTTTCGAGGTTTTCCTTAAACGGACCGTAGAATTCGCTAAGGACCTTGACCCAGTCGAGATGCTGGACTTCGATCTTGTCGAGCTGTTCTTCCATATAGCGGGTGAAGGTGATGTCCATTATCTGGGGGAAAAAGTCATTTAGCTTATCGGTTACGACTTCGCCGGTGGCGGTGGCATGGAATTTCTTTTCCAGCTGCTCGACGTAGCCGCGATCCTGGATCGTGGAGATGATCGATGCATAGGTACTTGGACGGCCGATGCCTTCTTTTTCGAGAGCTTTTACCAGTGATGCTTCCGTGTAGCGGGCCGGGGGTTTTGTGAAATGCTTCTGTGCCTCAAGGTCTATCGCCGCGAGGATGTCATCCTGCTTCATGGCCGGTAGCTGCTGGTCTGCAGCTGTTGTGGGCCACAGACGCGTAAAGCCGTCGAAAATCTGGACTCTGCCCGAGGCGCGGTAGCTTATTGGGCCGATGGCGGTCTGGGCAGTTATGTCGAGTGTTGTGACATCCCACTGGGCCGGGGCTATCTGTGAGGCTACGAAGCGACGCCAAATGAGATCATAGAGTTTATATTGCTCGTCGGTGAGGAATTCCTTTATGTGCTCTGGGTCGAGATCCGGGTCTGTCGGTCGAACAGCTTCGTGGGCCTGCTGAGCAGCCTGGCTAGGCGCGAAGAAGTTGGGCTTTTCGGGAACGTAATCTTTGCCGAGTTTATTTTCGATGAATGTGCGGGCCGCGCGGATCGCTTCCGACGAGATAAATGTGCTGTCGGTACGCATGTAGGTGATAAGGCCGAGCATGCCCATTGAGCCGAGGTCTATACCTTCATATAGCTGCTGGGCGATGATCATGGTGCGTTTGGTTGAAAAACCGAGGCGGTTGGCTGCGGCCTGTTGCAATGTACTGGTTATAAAGGGCGGGGCAGGGCGCGAGCTTGATCGCTTTGTTTCAATCGAGGCAACTTTGAACTGCGCGTTTTTAAGGGAATCGAAGACGCGCATTGCATCGGTTTCGTTTTCTGCATGGAACTTCTCGGCGCCGACTTTGTTTATCTCAGCCTTGAAGGCATTGCGGCTGGTAAGCCACTCAGCCTGCTGGGCAACTGTTGGGGTTGTATCCGGGCCGCCTGCGGTGAGAAATTTTTGCCACTGGGCGGTATAGTTTGCAGAAAGATCTGTGGTAAATACTGCAGGCAGGAGCCAGTATTCCTGTTCCTTGAAATTTCGTATCTCGCGTTCGCGTTCGACAATTATTTTCACGGCTACGGACTGGACTCGGCCGGCTGATAGGCCGCGGGCAACCTTTTTCCAGAGCAGGGGGCTGATCTGGTAGCCGACGATGCGGTCGAGGATGCGGCGGGCCTGCTGGGCGTTTACCTTGTCGTTGTCGATCTTGCCGGGGTGGGAAAAAGCTTCCTGGATAGCGGATTTTGTGATCGCGTTAAAAACGACACGGAAGGTCTTGTCTTCCGGAAAGCCAAGTACCTGGGCGAGGTGCCAGGCAATTGCCTCTCCTTCGCGATCCAAGTCGGTAGCCAGATACAGGTTCTCGACTTTTTTTGCGGCGGATTTGATATTGGCCAAAACTTTTCTTCTGCCCGGGACGATTTCGTAAGTAGGCTCGAAATTGTGGTCAATGTCGACAGAGATACCCTTACTGGGCAGGTCACGTACATGTCCCATAGATGCGAGAACTTCGTAACCTGAGCCCAGGTATTTATTTATGGTTTTTGCCTTTGCCGGCGATTCGACAATAACAAGCGAAGAGCCGGAAGTTTTTTTTGCCATTTAGTAACCTATTTATAATAAGTAATATCTTGTATTCTCGGCGTTTGTAACGGACTAATAACAAGTTATCGTCAAAACTGTCAAGAAAAAACACAAAAGCATAAGCTGCGAAACTAGAACCATCCTTCAAAGGACTAGCCAAAAGGCGTTACGGCGGAGATGTGAAAGTGTTTGAGAGAAAGAAAGCAGCAAAATACTACCGAACAACTAGGAATTAGTTATCGTATAATTTAGCGGATACAGATAGGAGGTAAAGATTATGAGAACTACAACACACATCCTGCCAGCAAGACTGGGAATAGGTATATCTAGGGTCGTTCATGACAGCAGATTCTGGGCGATAGTTGGAATAATCGCATTTATCGCGATATTCACGATGCTGGTCATCTGGGCGGCCCAAACGGGTACCCCAACCACTACACCGACATACTACTGGCCTTATGGGCCACCAATGGGGCCTTATGGACCTATGCCTATGCCTTAAGCAGTGCGGATAGATGCGGCTTTAAGAGTTTGATCGCTTTGGCGCGATGGGAGAGTTGGTTTTTCAGTGGGGCGCTGATTTGCCCCACTGAATTTTCTAATTCGGGGATATACATGATCGGGTCGTAGCCGAATCCGCCGGTGCCGATTGGGGCTGTCGCGATTACGCCTTCCCAAGTCGCTTGGGTCTGGGCGAGTATCTTTTGCGGGCCAGCGAGGCAAATGGCACAAACAAATCTTGCGGTTCTCTTTTCCTCGGGTAAATCTTTTAATAACTGGAGGACTTTCTCCATATTTTTTGTATCTATAAGATGGCGATTTTCAGCGCGATCTTTAGGGCCGCAAAAGCGGGCGCTGTTTATGCCGGGTGCTCCGCCCAGGGCATCGATACACAGCCCCGAGTCATCGGCAATTGTCCACAAACCTGTAG
Source organism: Planctomycetes bacterium GWF2_50_10 (assembly GCA_001824635.1). GTDB lineage: Bacteria > Planctomycetota > Phycisphaerae > Sedimentisphaerales > GWF2-50-10 > GWF2-50-10. Next base: position 2,064 of record MHYB01000107.1, on the reverse strand, counting down.
CTTTGGCGTAGCCAAGTGCTTTTTTCGCGGCATTTTCAGCGAAGGTCTCGCCGTCTTCCACCACTTCAGGTAAGCCTGGAAAATCCTTGAGGCTGACCCATTCAACTTTCGCATCAAGCAATTCGGATAGCTCACGCATTTTTCCCGGGTTTGTTGTGGCAATGAGGATTTTGCGCATAGTCATTTTAGCCGCAGATCAGCTTTTTCAGCAGTGCCCGCTGGAAGTGGAGTCGGTTTTCGGCTTCGTCGAAGATGACGGAGTGGTCTGATTCGCATACTTCATCCGTGATCTCAAAGCCACGATACGCTGGGAGGCAGTGGAGGACCTTAACGTGCGAAGGCGCGAGCTTCACAAGTTCCATATTTACCTGGTAACCCGTGAAATCGGCCCGACGTTTGGCGACTTCGCTTTCCTGTCCCATCGAGACCCATGTATCGGTGTAGATGACGTCTGCGCCTTCTACGGCAGAGCGGGGATCGTGGGTCTGGATCACGGTGTCGGATGCGTGTGAATTCGCCTTTGCGATGGATTCGCGGTCGAGTTCATAGCCCACTGGTGAGGCGACGACGAGTTTCATGTCGAGTTTTGCGCAGCCGAATGCCAGCGAGCGGGCGACGTTGTTGCCGTCACCGATATAGGCGATCTTGCGGCCTGCGATATCGCCGAAGTATTCCTGCATGGTCATGATGTCAGCCATTGCCTGGCAGGGATGTGACCAATCTGTTAGAGCATTGATGACGGGGACTGTTGCCCATTTCGCAAGTTCGGCCACTTTGTCGTGCTCGAACGTGCGGGCCATTATGGCGTTTACATAGCGGCTGAAGACGCGGGCCATATCCTTAATAGGTTCGCGTTTGCCGATGCCGCCGATGTCTTCGGGCTTGATGTAGATGCCGGAGCCGCCAAGCTGGATGATGGCAGTCTCAAAACTTACGCGCGTGCGAAGCGAAGGCTTTTCGAAAAGCATGGCCAGAGTTTTACCGGCGCAGCAGATATCTCGGCCGCCGGATTTATAAAGAGCCTTTAGATCATGGCTCAATTTGAGAAGTTCAAGGAGTTGGTCCTTAGTGCAGGTACTGATGGAAAGAAAGTCTTTCATAATTGCAGTTCCGTTAAAACACTTGTTAGAATTTCAATGGCTTCGTCTATTTGGCCCGCGGTTATGGTCATCGACGGCATAAAGCGGAGCACTGTGTCATGCGTGCAGTTTATCCGCAGGCCTTTTTCGAGGCACTTATCAACAATAACCGCGCCTGGGCTTGTAAGCTGGATGCCAATCATAAGGCCTATGCCCCGGATGTGGTCTATTACGGCAAAGCGGGATTTTAGTGCATCGAGCTTTTCGCGTGCGTATTTGCCCATCTTCTCGGCGTTATCGAGGAGGTATTCGGATTCGATCGCTTCGATTGTCGCGATACCTGCTGCGCACGCTACAGGGTTGCCGCCGAAGGTGGAGGCATGCGTACCCGGCACCAGCGAAGCGGCGATCTCAGGTTTTGCCATCATCGCGCCGATGGCCATGCCGCCGCCCAGGGCCTTGGCAAGCGTGATGATATCCGGCTCTATGTCGCTGTGCTGATAGCCGAACCATTTGCCTGTGCGGCCCATGCCGGTCTGCACTTCATCAAGGATCATTACCGCGCCATTTAGATCACAGAGTTCACGGATAGCCCCAAGGTATTCCTGCGAGGCGATGTTAATGCCGCCTTCTCCCTGGATGGGTTCAACCATAACAGCTGCCACTTCGTCCGTAAATGCCGCTTCGAGGGCTTTGATATCATTAAAAGGCACATACGAAAAGCCGGGCAGCATGGGCAAAAAGCCTTCGTGGTACTTGGGCTGTGCTGTAGCTGTTACCGCCGCGAAAGTTCGCCCGTGAAACGAGCCTTCGGCTGTAATGAACTTGTATTTGTGTTTATGAGT
>MHYB01000107.1:0-129 GCA_001824635.1 Planctomycetes bacterium GWF2_50_10 | reverse complement strand
CCAGCTTGAGGGCCGCTTCATTTGCCTCGGCGCCGCTGTTGCAGAAGAACAGTTTCCCGCCAAAGCCTCTCTCACTGAGCATTTTGGCAAGTTGGCCCTGCTGTGCTGTGTAAAAGGTATTGTCCATGT
>MHYB01000106.1:12543-14721 GCA_001824635.1 Planctomycetes bacterium GWF2_50_10 | reverse complement strand
TTATCGGCCAGCTTCGCGAGCCTCTGCTTGTACCCCAGGCCCAGGAGTGGAGCGGATATGTTCCAAATGTTGTATATTCCTGCGGGGCGATGATTCATAATGGTATGTTGTATATTCCGTATGGGATAAGCGATACGGCGAGCGGCTTTGTGAGTCTTGCAATAAATGAGTTGCTTAACGTCTTGCGATCAAAGTAAAATAAACAGTAAAATGGCAATGATCAAAGGGGAATTACTGAAAGGACCCATATGGCAACTGTTATAACCGAAGAGGAAGCAAAGGCAGCCCAGGGCAAAGCTGGTTATGAATTATCTCAAAATGAACTTGCTAAAATGCAAATGTATTGGCGGGCCTGCAATTATCTTGCAGCGGGCATGATCTACCTTCAGGATAACCCGCTGCTGCGAGAGCCTCTCAAACCTGAACACATCAAACGGCGACTGCTGGGCCACTGGGGTACAAGCCCGGGGCTAAGCTTCGTATATATCCATCTGAATCGCCTTATAAAGAAATATGATCTTGATGCGATTTTCGTTACAGGGCCGGGGCATGGTGCTCCGGGAGTGCTGGCGCCGGTTTACCTTGAGGGTACATATTCAGAGATCTACCCTGAAAAAGCAGAAGACATTGACGGCATGCAGAAATTCTTCAAGGAATTTTCTTTCCCCGGCGGTATCGGAAGCCACTGCACACCGGAGACGCCGGGTTCGATCCATGAAGGCGGCGAACTGGGCTACAGCATAACTCACGCTTTCGGCGCGGCTTTTGATAATCCTGACCTGCTGGTAACGGTAGTAGTCGGCGACGGGGAAGCGGAAACAGGGCCGCTGGCAACGTCATGGCATTCAAATAAGTTTATCAATCCGGTCCGTGACGGCGCGGTACTCCCGATCCTGCACCTTAACGGCTACAAGATCAACAATCCCACTCTGCTTGCCCGTATCTCTCATGATGAACTTGAGGATCTATTCAAAGGTTACGGCTGGACTCCTTATTTTGTAGAAGGCGATGACACTGCGATCATGCATCGCAAAATGGCTGCGACACTTGAAAAATGCGTACAGGATATACGGCAGATCCAGCACAAGGCGAGAATGGATATGAAAGCCCAGCGGCAGCGGTGGCCCATGATCGTGCTGCGAAGCCCTAAGGGCTGGACAGGCCCGAAGGAGGTAGATGGCCACAAGGTTGAAAATTTCTGGCGATCCCACCAGGTGCCTCTTTCAGGACTGCATGATAATCCCGCGCATCTCAAACAGTTGGAAGACTGGCTGCGAAGTTATAAACCCGAAGAACTGTTTGATGACAGCGGAAAATTGATTTCGGAATTAAAAGAGCTGGCTCCAAAAGGCAGCCGCCGGATGAGTGCCAATCCACACACCAACGGCGGAGTGCTTCGAAAGCCCCTGCGGATGCCTGATTTCCGCGATTACGCTTGCGCCGTGGACAAACCGGCACAAATCTCGGCAGAAAACACAAAGCCCCTGGGTGCTTTTCTCCGTGATATCATGAAAAAGAACATGACCAATTTCCGTGTGTTCGGCCCGGATGAAAATACATCCAACAGGCTCAGTGCAATATATGAAACAAGTAAAAAATTATGGCTGGCCGATTTGCTGCCCGAAGATAGTGACGGCGGCGAACTGTCGCCTGATGGACGGGTGCTTGAAATGCTCTCCGAGCACACGGTTGAGGGCTGGCTTGAGGGATACCTGCTCACAGGACGTCATGGTTTTTTAAGCACATACGAGGCTTTTGTGCATGTAATAGATTCAATGTTCAACCAGCACGCGAAATGGCTTGCGATCAGCCGAGAATTGTCATGGCGTGCGCCGGTGTCCTCACTGAACCTGCTCATAAGTTCAACTGTCTGGCGGCAGGACCACAACGGGTTTACCCACCAGGACCCAGGATTTCTGGATGTCGTGTGCAATAAAAGCCCCGACGTGTGCCGGATATACCTTCCGCCGGATGTAAATACTTTGCTTAGTGTCGCTGATCACTGCCTCAGGAGCACAGATTACATAAACGTTATAGTTTGCGATAAGCAGAAGCATTTACAATACATGACGATGGATGAAGCAATAGCTCACTGCACCAAGGGCATTGGAATATGGCAAAAAGCCAGCAACGATAACGGGGTAGAGCCGGATGTGGTAATGGCCTGCGCAGGTGACA
>MHYB01000106.1:3416-12527 GCA_001824635.1 Planctomycetes bacterium GWF2_50_10 | reverse complement strand
TCTTGCGGCGGTGGTGCTGCTTCGTGAAAATTTCCCGGATCTGAAAATTCGGTTCGTCAACGTGGTCGATCTTTTCAGGCTCACGCCTTCTACCGAGCATCCGCACGGACTTTCTGACAAAGATTTCGACAGCCTCTTTACGGTGAATAAGCCCGTTATATTTAATTTCCACGGGTATCCATGGTTAATACATCGCCTGACATATCGGCGCACCAATCACAAGAACATACATGTCAGGGGCTATAAAGAGAGAGGCAATATCAATACGCCTCTTGACCTGGCCATAAAAAACGAGATCGACAGATTCAGTATTGCCATTGATGTGATCGATCGTGTGCCGGCGCTGCAAACGGCAGGTGCGCATGCCAAGGAAAAGCTGCGGAATAAGCAGATCGAATGCCAGAATTATGCTTATCAGTATGGCATAGACAAACCGGAAATCGATGAATGGAAATGGCCGTACTAGAGCATTTTAAGATATAATGTGAACTGAGGCAATATTGTGAATACGGAGCTTCCGTTAGTTTACCTTGCAAGGCACGGTGAAACCGAGTGGAGTCTCACCGGCCAGCATACCGGGTTAACCGATCTGCCGCTTACAGAGCGAGGCCGGCGCAATGCACACCAACTTGGCCAGCGGCTCAAGAGCATAAATTTTGCCGCAGTATTGACAAGTCCGTTAGAGCGTGCGCGAAACACATGCGAACTGTCTGGCTTTGGTTCATCAGCCCAGGTGGATCGCGACCTGGTTGAGTGGGATTATGGTGAGTATGAAGGACTGCGAACAGCCGAAATTCAAAAGAAACACCCGGGTTGGCAGGTTTTTGTTAACGGCTGCCCGGGTGGGGAAAGCGTAAATGACGTAACTACCCGGGCCGACCGCATATTACAAAAAATACGCGAAGTGAATGGAAACGTGCTGGTGTTTTCGAGCGGACATTTTATCAGGGTTTTCGCTGTAAGATGGCTGGGGCTTGAGGTTTCCGGCAATTGCAGGTACTTCAAGCTGAGCACGGCAAGTGTGAGTGTGGTGGGCTATGGTAAAAGTATTTCAGACCCGGCTATATGGCTATGGAATGATGCTCATCATGTGAGTACCTGATTTTGAGCCTATTCTAATAACTCAAATTGACCGATTTATTGGTAAAATTTGGCATACTTCTTTACAAGTAAGTTGTTATGGACAAATCAAACCGTAGTTTAAAAGTCATCCCGACCAAGGTCGGGCTTCCTCACCTTTGCCTTTTACCCTTTGCCTTTTGCCCTCTCAAACTGACCACCGGTCAGTTTGAGTAATAACCTACTTTGTTACCGCGATGGATTTTCTAAACATCGTCAGGCTATACACGAAAAAACCAAGGCCCATAGCGGTTACCATGAGGAATTGAGGCCAGACAACACTAAAGCCGCCGCCGCGGTAAATTATCACCTGCGAAAAATTCACGAAATGTCGCGAAGGCAAAAAGAAGGTACCGTATTGCAGCCATTGCGGCTGGCTCTCGACCGGCGTTGAACCGCCCGAAAGAAGTTGCATCACAACAATGACCAGGATTATTAAAAGCGAGAACTGCGCCATAGATCGCGAAATTGTTCCCAGGAATATCCCAAGCGCTGTCGCGAAGAAAAGATAGAGCACCACACCGAAGAACCATAGCGTCATCGAGCCGGCAAAAGGTACCTGCAGCGCCATTCGCACCACCAGAAACAGTGACAATCCCGTTGCGACAAGGATCACAAGGGCATTGGCCCAGACTTTCGCCATGGCGATCTCAAAGGCGGTCAGCGGCATGACAAGCAGGTGCTCAAGCGTACCATGTTCGCGTTCGCGGATCACTGCGGCACCGGTCAGAATGACCGTCAGCAGGGTTATCTGGTTGATGATCGCCACCACGCTTGTAAACCAGGAAGCTTCACCGTTGGGGTTGAACATCTTGCGAATTACCAGGTTGACGGGGTCCTGTGCAGTCGCATCCTCACGGGTGATAAAAGTCGCGACACGATTATTAATGATGTTCTTAATATAATTGGCACCTATACCGGCCTGCTGCATGGCGGTAGCGTCAATATTCAATTGGATATCCGGATTACGGCCGGCGAGAAGATCTTCTTCCAGCAGCGGAGGAAGCGTAACAACAAACATGAACAAACCTTTATCCATCGCGTCTTCAACTTCGTTGGCGTTGATCATCAGGGGCACCTGGAATCGCGGAGGATAGAACGCGTTTATCAATTCATGCGACAGGGCTGAATCGTCCTCATCCACAAATGCGATCGAGGCGTTATTTACCTCGCTCGATGTACCCGTCGCCTGTATATAGATCGCCGCAGTGAAGGCATAAATTACAAAAAAAACCATGATCATGTCGCTTGCCAGGCTGTGAAGTTCCTTGTATCCAAGCCAGAAAATATTCAGCAGTGACTGCATCGCTATTTCTCCTGCTTTCTGAGGCCGAGAATGCTAACAGCCCATAGTACCGGTATGCAGCATGCCAGGAAAATAATATCCCCAAACATAAGGTTGGCTGTGAGCCCTTTTGTATAAGCACCAACGCTGGAGTGCATGTAATAAGTTGTCGGCCAGATCGAGCCGATAAACCGGGCCTGGCCTTCCAGCGTGGAGACCGGCTGGAGTAAACCCGAAAACTGAACCGTCGGCAGTATGGTGATGATAGACGTTATGAAAACCGCCGCTACCTGGCTGCTGGTGAACGTTGATGTCACCATGCCGATGCCGGTTGTGGCTGTGACATAAAGCAGCGTACATATTGTTAACATCAGAAAACTGCCCTTGATCGGCACCGAAAAGACCACCAGTGCCATTGCGGCCAGTATAAAATAATTCAGCATGCCGATAGCAATATAGGGAAGCTGCTTTCCCAGTAAATATTCAAACCTGCCTGTCGGCGTGACATAGAAATTTATAATAGAGCCAAGTTCCTTTTCGCGCACAACACTTATGGCCATGAGAATTGCCGGTATCAGTACCAGCAGCAGAGACGGCACGCTTGGCACCATCGAATAGATACTTTCGAAGGTCGGATTATACATGTACCGCTCTTCTATGTTGGCGGTATATTTTTTGGGGCCGGTGCTTAAACCGCTTGCGGGATCCTGCAGCATTGTTTGGTGAACGCCTTGAGTATATTGCGAAACCGTTTCGCCGCGAAACGTATTGGCGCCGTCAACTGCCGCGGAGACGTCAGGCTTCGAACCTCTGCGGACATTCCTGCCGAAATTTGGCGGTATCTCAAGCACTAGTGAAACGTCATCCGACTGCAGTCGCTCAATCGCATCCACATCGGAGTAGAGAGGCGGGGTACGCATGAAGTAGCGAGGTGCCCCGATAAACTGCTCGATATACGCCCGGCTCTCCGGTGTCTGATCAAGATCAAGTGCGGCAAAACGGATGTCTTCGACATCGGTTGTGATTCCAAATCCAAAAACGAGCATCAGCAATGCCGAACCCACAAAAGCAAAGGCCAGCCGCATGGGGTCGCGAAATATCTGCATTGTTTCATTAGTGGTGTAGGCCAGCATTCGCCCAAAACTGAAATAACTGCTCTCATGTTCAGTCGCCGGTTCCGGGGCAGGTTTTTTCACTTCTTGCGCGACAGCACTGGCTTTAATGTTGCTTTGACCGCCAGGAGCCGGGGCAACAGCATCTTCCATGTAGGCGATGAATGCGTCTTCGAGGTTAGCTGCACCACGAGTTTCGATAAGTTTCTGTGGGGCATCGCAGGCCAGCACCTTCCCGGCGTTCATAAGCGAAATACGATCGCATCGCATCCCTTCATTCATAAAATGCGTCGTCACAAAGATCGTCACCCCCTGCCGCCGGGATAGATCTATGAGCAGTTCCCAGAAACTATCCCGCGCAACAGGGTCAACTCCCGACGTTGGTTCATCCAGGATCAGTATTTCCGGTTCATGCAAAACAGCTACTGCAAGCGAAAGCCTCTGACGCAACCCCATCGGCAAATCCGCCGCCAATGAATCGAGGTGCGTACCAAGGCCGAATTTCTCTACCAGTTCCTCCGTACGTGCTTTTGTCTTTTCGGGTGGAAGATGATAAAGCCGGGCATCGAGCACCAGGTTCTGGCGTACAGTGAGTTCGCCGTATAACGAGAACGCTTGTGTCATGTAGCCAAGATTTTTGCGTACTTCGATGCTGCCCGCTTCGACAGACTGGCCAAAAAGCGTGGCCGTGCCCTCGGTGGGAGGCAAAAGGCCGGTGAGCATTTTCATAGTGGTGCTCTTCCCGCAGCCGTTTGAACCGAGAAAGCCAAATATCTCGCCTCGCTCGATCGAAAGTGTTACATGATCCACAGCGGTAAAATTACCGAAGCGGCGGGTGAGGCCCTTGGCATCGATCGCGATTTCATTTTTGCCGGAAACACGCGGTGGGATTACAACTTCAGTATGTCCTGCACGCTGCTCCTCAGGCAGCAGAGCGATAAAGCATTGCTCCAGGTTTTTGGTTTTTGTCTGCTCCATTAACTGAGCAGGCGAGCCTGTCGCAAGCACACGTCCGGCATCCATCGCGACGATCCAGTCCCAGCGCTGGGCCTCGTCCATGTAGGCAGTGGAAATAAGTACACTCATACCGGGGTTGTCGCCGCGGATATCATCTATCAACTTCCAGAATTGCTGACGTGAAAGAGGGTCAACGCCGGTGGTAGGTTCATCAAGCACCAGCAGATCAGGTTCGTGCACAAGTGCGCCGCAAAGGCCTACCTTTTGCTTCATTCCGCCCGAGAGTTTGCCGGCCGCACGGGTGGGAAACGGACCAAGCCCCGTAGCTTCAAGAAGTTCTTTGATGCGTCCGGGCCGCTCGGAAGCAGATAATCCAAAAAGCCTGGCCATGAAATCGACATTATCATGAACGCTCAATTCCAAATACAGGTTCTTGCCCAGGCCCTGTGGCATATACGCGATACGGGGGCACACTGCCCCACGGTGCCTTGCGTCTGCAATATCCCCGCCCAGGACGTTGATTGTCCCCTCCTGCATCTTCTTGGAACCTGCTATCAATGCCAAAAGCGTGGATTTTCCCACGCCATCGGGACCGATGATGCCGACCATCTGACCACTTGGAATATCCAGCGAAATGTTATCGATCGCGACTACTTTGCCGTAAAGGTGTGTAACATCCCTGATAGAAACCGCCGGTGCAGGGCCGGCTTTGTCAGGCAGCTCAGACGCAGAAAATACCATCGGATTACACTCCGTTAAAAGTTGGAAGCCGCTGATTCGAAGGGTTGCTTATCGCCCGGTGTTTTCGGCGGCGAAACCAGATTCTGCAGCCAGCCCGGCCAGACAGCCGATTCGTCTATCTTGACATATCCCACCCCGCGAATGCCCGTTTTGACATACTCGAGATAGTATGTGACCAATTCTTCGGGAACCTTGATCTTTACGCGGAACATAAGCTTTTCACGCTCGCTGCGTGTCTCGACCTGCTTGGGCGTAAACTGTGCCTCAGGTGAAACGAAACTGACAGAGCCTGCGACCGAGCGGCCGGAATGATCCAGCTTTATCCTGGCTTCGGCACCGATCTTCAACTTGGCCGCCTGTTCCGAGGGGAGAAATATCTCCATGTAAACATCCTGAAGATTAATGAGCGTAAGGGCTTTGCCACCCGGCGACAACACCTCCCCCTCCTCTGCAAGCCGGTAAAGTACCCGGCCGCGTACAGGGGATCTCAGTGTCGCGTCATCTATGCGGGTCTGGATCGTCGCAACGTTTGCCTGTGCGACTAAGACCTCCTGCCTGGCCGTTTGGAGCCTGGCTTGCTGCTCTGCCAAACCCGCCGCCGTGGTTTGAACCGTCGTCTTGCGAACATCGTAATCACGCTGTGAGCCTGCTTTCTCCTCGACAAGTTTGCGGGCTCGCTCGATTTCTATCTTCGCAAGCTCGACCTCACTTTCGGCCTTGACAATTCCGGCTTTTGCGATCGCCTCGCTTTCCTGTTTAGCCGCAACAGTTGCTTTAGACTCGGCCAGTTCCGCCTGCAGCGTTATTGTATCCATCTGCACCACTATTTCAGACGGCTCAACAATATCGCCTTCATCCGCCAGTAGCTTCTTAACCCTAAGCGCCTCCTTTGAGGCCACATCGACCAGTTTCGCTTCGATCCGGCCGTTCCCATAAGCAAAGCCCTTTGGCAGCCTAAATTGCCTGGCCTTGTAATACTTGTAACCTAAAAATGCAATGCCCAATACAACGACACCGGCTATTGCCCACATCAAATATTTTTTATTAGGATTTTTAGCCATAGAGGACTCCATTTTTTAGCGATCAGGTATAGATACTGGCTGTGCATTTAAATTTTCCGGCAATTGCGGCAGTGGCAAATAACACCCCCAGTCAGTCCGCTCCTGCATCTGAACTTGAGTGCTCTGGTCTACAACCGGTTGGCCCTGCCGCACTTCCCAACCTCCGCCCAGCGCTTTATAAAGAGCTGTTAAATTCGTCGCGATAGACGAATGTGCCTCTGCAAGGCTGATTTCCTCCTCCAGAAGCGATCGCTGCGTATCCAGCACACGCTGGTAATCCACCGCCCCTTCCCGGTATTGTACCATGGCTATCTCAACCGACCGTTGGGCGGCTTTAACAGAATTTGCCCTAAACGCCGCGGTTTCCTGTGCTCTTAGAAAACCAGTCAGAACATCTTCCACTTCCTGTGCCGCAAGCAGTACCACGTTCTGATAATTAACTAGCTGCTGTTGAAAAATGGAATCCCGAACGCGCACGCTGTTTTTTATCCGCCCGTAATTAAAAACAGGCCACCTGAAACCGGGGCCAAATGAATAAAATAAACTGTCGCCATCAAAAATATTACCAACATCCGCGCCGACTCTGGAGTTGCTGCTGGTTTGAAAACCAATTTCGCCCAGCAGGGAAAAAGCTGGATAAAGATCCGCCTTGGCAATACCGATCTGGGCACTGGCTGCGATTGCCGAAAGCTCGGCACTGCGGACGTCTGGCCGTCGCCGCAGAAGCTGGGCGGGCAAACCAACAGCTACTTCCGGCGCCGCTGTCGGGATGCCATTAGGCTCGCGCAAAATCGCTTCAACAGCACCCGTGGGCTGCCCTAATAATGTGCTCATGGCGTTTTGAGCCTGCTTAAGATTGGTTTGCAGCTCCGGCAGCGAAGCCCTGGTGCTTTCCAGCAAAGACTGAGCCTGCACTACATCGAGTTCCGTCGTGACGCCATTGCGAAAACGTGACTGGGCGATGTGCAAACCCTGCTCCTGAATTTTGATGTTTGCCAACGTCAGGCCAATGAACACCTCGTTAGTTCGGATCAGGATGTAATTGCGCGCAACTTCCGCCGTCAATGAAACTATCGCATTATCGTAATCAGCTACCGACGCAAAAAGATTGGCGCGGGCCGCTTGCACATTTCTGCGAAATTTACCCCAGAAATCCAGCTCCCATGCCGCATCGAAACCCAGTTGGTAATCCCCGAAATTTCGCTCGCCGGTAATACTTAATGCCGAGTTCTTACTTAGACCAACCGCCGTTGCGCTGCCGAACACATCCTGCTGTTGAGGGTATTGCTGCCCGATAGCGATGCCTAACCTGGCGCGAGATTCCAGGATTCTAAGACCGGCGATTTGCAGCGGTAAATTTTGCTTGTAAGCCAGTTCGACCAGTTGATCTAATGTCAGATCGTTGAATACAGTCCACCATCGGCTATCGATTGCACCCTGAGTAGTAACCCGCGAGTCATTTTGTTCATTCCAGTTGTCGTTTACTTTAACTTGCGGCGCGTCATAATTAGGACCAACAAGACATCCGCTAAGCATCAGCACTATACTCAGCAGTGAAACCCGGATTATAATGGCCAAGGTTGCTTTCACATTTATTTGCATACTGTTTTCAGTGCGCATATCGATGTCCGATTTTTTTAGGATGGAAAAAAATATAAGCACTCCCTTTTGAATAGCTATTGGGGATCAGAAGTGTTTAGCTCAATACAACAGTACTGCAACTTTTGCGGCACACCCCCATGCTTCATTCTTCCGCCCCCATGAATCATGCTTAACATTGACATTTATTGAGATTAATGTCAAATCTTTTTCTACGTGATTTAGCGAATGGACATGAAAAAATCTATACGAGCGTCTAAGACAAAGGGGGTAAAACAAGGCCGATTTCCTAAATCGACACACGTTTGATATTCTTATAATGCGCACTCGGCGCCGGTGTGTAGATAAATGCTGGATCGTTTCCCCCCGTCGGCCAGTACAATATCTGTGAAACCACCGGCCACGCATAAAATCTCACCACAACCGATGCCGTCGCCGGCGCCTGGATAGTCCCGTATTTCACAGCCGTCATTCCGTAAAATTCCGCTGTCACATTCGTTGCGTTAGGGTCCACCAGTATCTTTGTCCCCGCCTGCGTAACCCCCGTCACGCTCAGCAGCGTATTTGAATTTATTTTGATTTGCCCGCTTACCACCAGCGCCGGAAAATTCCTCTTAGCCGTTATCGCCACCGCCGCATCTTGTATCGTAAGATTCCCATCCACCACCAGCGTACCCGCGATAACCGTATTGCTTTTGATTATCGTATCCCCTGCCGCATAATAAACCCCTTGCTTATTGCTCGGCGCCGCCGCCCCAAATACCGGGTCATTATGGTCCACCTCCTCAACCCCCGCGCAGTACGCCACCGACTTGCTCCCGAAATCATAGTAGTAATAGTCCGGCACTAAGTCTGCCGCATATAAATTAGGCTCACCAACCGGCGCCGTCGCCCCCGCATACCTCTGCCCGATACTCGGCTTCAAATCCACCGTCCCCGCCGCCCATACATCCCCCGTAACCCTCGTATTTGCCGTCATCGTAAAATTACCAGCACAGTACACATCCCCATAAATTCTCATACTGCTCGGCACCGCCATCGCCGCCCCAACCCAGCACGCCAGTGCCGGATCGAACCGCAGCACCCCATTCGCGTCGCACACCCCAACTTTTTCCCCATTTCTGATCTTATACGCCCTGACGGTCACCTCATACCCGCACCGCCAGTTCACGTTCTCGTTCCCATCGCACGGCAAAACCGAAACATCAAAAAGCTCACTGGCATCGCTCGACAAATT
>MHYB01000106.1:3274-3406 GCA_001824635.1 Planctomycetes bacterium GWF2_50_10 | reverse complement strand
GCCCCGTTAAAATACTGCGGCCGCCCCGCCGTCCCCGCCACATCATACCCGTTCACGATCAGCGTTTTAGCCTGCTCAAACCCGCTCGCCACCAGGTTATCGAGCTTGCTCCGCATCACGAAATTGCCCCCC
>MHYB01000106.1:2953-3196 GCA_001824635.1 Planctomycetes bacterium GWF2_50_10 | reverse complement strand
CCCAATTTTCGCGCGCAATATCACCATACCCCATAATATCGGCATTCCCCGCCCCGCAGTTCACTTTAACAATCATTAATCAATGTTAAACCGGTACCCGATTTCCCTCACAGTATGTATAAATTTAGGGTTCCTGGCATCTTCCTCTATCTTCCCCCGCAGCGTCGTCACAAACCGGTCAATCGTCCTGCTCGTCACGAAATTATCATACCCCCACACCGTATTAAGAATCTCATTCCTCGT
>MHYB01000106.1:0-2941 GCA_001824635.1 Planctomycetes bacterium GWF2_50_10 | reverse complement strand
CAGCCACACTTCCTCGCCGCCTCGCCTCAGCACCCTCCCGCTCATATCCAGCTCGCAATCCCCAAACACAAATGTCTTGCACTCTTCACTTCGCCGCCTTCTCAAAAACGCCGCCACCCTCGCAAGCAGCTGCTTTATACTGAACGGCTTCGTCACATAATCATCCGCCCCCGTATTTAGCCCCAGTATTATGTCGCTCTCCTGCCCCTTAGCCGTCAGCATGATTATCGGCATCTCCAGCTTTTCCTTCCGAAGCAGCCTGCATATCTCATACCCGTTCACCTTCGGCAGCATTATATCCAGCAATATCAGATCAGGCCGCCCATCCAGAGCCATCTCCAGCCCCTTCTCCCCGTCCCCCGCGCACACCACCTCATACCCCTCAAACTCCAGGTTATCCCGCAGCCCCCGCAGCATCGTCGCGTCATCCTCAATTACAAGTATCTTACTCATGGCTGTACTTGTTTTTCCTCCTCCAGTTGCTTGATTCGCTTCATCAGCACCTGGTGCTCGCTCCGGTTTTTAAAATCCAAACCCAATGCAACCATCACATTACTTGTACCAATAATCCAAATATCTCTGCCGGGATGGCGAACAATCAACATAATAAAAGTTATCAAGAAAACCGCTGTGCACGCCCAGTACGCAATTTTAAAATTCCCCATATTCACCCCATTGTCTTGACGCTTCTGCATTTGTTCTCCTTTGATTCGAAGTTGGACGTTCGACGTTGGATGTTGAACGTTCATCCGTAAATTTTCAACTTTGAACTTAAACTTTTAACTTTGCATTTTTAACTTTTAACTTTTTTCCAGTCTAACAGTAAAAGTCGATCCCTTCCCGCTCCTGCTCTCCACCTCAATCTTCCCCTTATGTGCCTCGACAATAAACTTCACTATCGAAAGCCCCAGCCCGCAACCCTCCGCTTTCCGAGCAAGGCTCTGATCCACCTGGTAAAACTTCTCGAATATCTTCCTCACAGCCCGCCGCCCCATCCCGATCCCGTTATCCACCACCTGGAAGTACACGCCCCCGTCATTATAAAACACATTAAGCCTGATCTGCTTATCCGCCCCCGTATACTTGCACGCGTTATCCAGCAAATTCACCAGCACCGTCACCATCGCATCCTTATCCGCCATCACCCCCGGCACATCCCGCGCGATCGTCATCTCAAAATCGCACCCGTGCTGCTCGTACTTATTCTTTACCGCCTCCGCCGCCTCCCTCGCTATCTCCTCCGCACTCGCCTGCCGTATATCGAACGATTTTCTGTTCCTGGCCATCTTTGAAAAACTCAGAAAATTCTCGATCAGCCGCGTAAGCCTCTCATTCTCCTTCGAAGCAAGCTCAAGGTATTCCTTCGCCTTACCCTCCCCCGAATACCTACCCTCAAGCACCGTATCCAGCATCAGCCGCATAGATGCCAGCGGCGTCCGCAGCTCATGACTAACCGTCGCCAGAAAATCATTCTTAAGCCGATTCACCCTCGCCTGCCGAACAAGCATATTCAGCCCCAGCCCCGAAACTGCGAACATACACGCTATCACAAGCACGCCCGCCCATACATAAATTCTCGTCTGCCCCCTCGCTGCTGTTTCAAAAATACCGGCATCTTTACTGAGTATTTCTAACTCCCACCCTTGATGAAATCTGCCCATCGCCATACGTAAAACAGATGTTGCGGCCGACTCTGATTCTCCATAAATCGGCCTGCTGTTTTCGTCTTTCACCCGCAATATAACGGAATCGCCCAAGGCACATTTTATTTCTGCAAACGATTTTTCCATGTAATATTTGCTCATTGCGGCAAGCATTATTTTTTCGCCGCCCCGGCACTTGAGCACAAATGTGTTTGCGTCCGTGCAATGTATCGAATCATCTGCCCATCTGACGAAATTTTCTTTTGAAATCGTCTCCGCCATTCTTGCCCCGGTCTGCTCAGCCGTTATCAGCCGCTTGGCCGTTGCTTCATAATTAGGCATATAGCCCCTTGTGTCGGTTTTTAGACTTTGCTGTAAAAGGAATATTCGGGCATCGGCCGGTATTGGGATAAGATCATAATCTGCGGCACTGTTCAAAAAACGAACCACCGCCCCGTTATTATATTTCTCGTCAATCTCCTTTACAAATTCTTGCCAGTGATAAACATGGGCATGGGCAATTAGCTTCGCCGAAGCCTGTGTTACCTTCTCAAGCCTCTCTCGCGTAATTTCAATATAAAGCCTCTCTCTTTCAGATGATTCAGGCCCATTTTTTGCATAACATCGCATCTGGCCGATATGTGCCAGCCGCCACGCGTAATCGTCATTTGTATCTCCAAGTTGCTCGTACAGCTTTCTGGCTTTAACAAAATCCTTTTTAATAATTTCTGCCTGCCATGCCTCGCCAAACCCTGTCGGCAGTTCCGGTTCGTCAATTGCATTTACAATTGGATAAAGCAAACTGGCATTGCTGTCATAAATCAGCACAGACTGCAATGCCATGTTCAGCTCAGGTTGCTGCCACGATGGCTCAAACAGCACACTGGTTTTGAAAAGACTCATTGGCTTTTGGTTTTGGCCTCGCGCCTCCAGTTGCCGTTTTTGACTCTCAATGAAATTATCAAGCTCGTTGATGCGTGTCTGAGCCTGGTATTTATACAAGTCGGATAACCGCTGCTTCATCGCCAGCTGCACATTCCCCGCCGCCTCACCCATAAACCACAGCAGGCAAACAGTAGGCAAAACCACCGCCCCGGCAAGCAGCCCCGCAACCCACCATATATAACTCTGATTCTTCATCTAAAGCCTTCTTTATCCGCCCAGCCCCTCCCTGTCAACCTCTAAAACTCCCTCGTTTAGCCCCCAGGCTTGCCTGGGGGTCTCTTCTTTGTCAACCGATACTTAGGTAACACTTTGTACCGGGCACATGGGTAACACTTTTGTTGAATTACGATCAC
>MHYB01000105.1 GCA_001824635.1 Planctomycetes bacterium GWF2_50_10 | reverse complement strand
TTCTGAAACCGGACAGGTGCGTGCCGCCGTCAGGGTTGCGAATGTTATTGGCGAAGGCCAGCACATTTTCCGTATAGCCGGTGTTATACTGAAGTGCTATTTCACAGCTCAACCTCTGTTCTGGATCGTCCCTGGTAATATAAATAACATTTGGATGCAGGGCTTCTTTTCCTTCGTTGAGATGGACGACGAATTCACGTATTCCGTTTTCGAAATGGAATGTATCCTTTTTGCCGTTGCGATCGTCCTGAAATGTTATGTTGATGCCGGCATTAAGATATGCCAGTTCGCGTATGCGTTTAACCAGCGTTTCATAATCGAATTCGATATCGCCGAATATTTCCTCGTCGGGCTTGAATGTTATTTTAGTGCCGCGTTTAGTTGTCGGGCCCACAACGTGGACGGGCTTTGAGGTATCGCCACGAGCACAGGCGAAATTATAATGCTGGCCGTTACGGAAGACATCGGCTTCGAGCCATTCGCTTAGCGCATTTACAACGCTTACGCCGACTCCGTGAAGTCCGCCCGAAACCTTGTAGCTGTCATGATCAAATTTACCGCCGGCGTGAAGAACGGTAAGCACAACTTCCAGTGCGCTCTTGCCGGCTTCTTCATGCATCTCTACCGGGATGCCTCGGCCATTATCTTCTACAGAGCAGCTACCATCAATGTGGATGCGGACAAATATCTTGTCGCAATAACCGCCCAGTGCTTCATCGACACTATTATCGAACACTTCGTACACGAGATGATGAAGCCCGTTCTGCTGCCTGTCGCCGATGTACATGTCGGGCCTTTTGCGAACAGCCTCAAGGCCTTCAAGAATTTTAATATTACTTGCGTTATATTGTTGCGGCTCTGTCATTTTCTCTGCTTCTCTTCTTTTCTTCAGACTTCTGAATTCTGTCTTCTGTATTCTTATCCTAGAACTACTTTGATCTTCTTGGCTTTAAGACCCGGCGCCATCTCGCGAATCCGCTCCAGCAATGTGCCGCTCACAAGGCTCAACTGATAACTGTAAACCGGCGAATCAACCTTTACCTCTACCACCCCGCCTTTGATCCCCCCGCACCTGCAATGACCGGCAAGCGACTCATCGATTATCTCATTCCAGATCTCTTCTATACGCTCACATTGTCTGTACCTGGGCTTGAGTTGCGTATTGAAAAGTTCCTCGATAGCCATGCCCAGTTTTACAGGCTTTCTCTCCTGTTTCACCAGGTATCGAGCAAGCACAGGTATGTCGTCTTCCCTTGACATCTTGATCTAACTACTCGTAACCTCAGTTTCACTATTACTCTACGCTGTACCAGCGTGCTGGTTTCTTATCCCAGGTTAATAGGCATCACAACGTAAAGATAATTTGGCCCGCTCTTGATAAGCCCGGGCCTGTCGGATTGGCCAAATTCAAAGTCAAACTCTGATGTCTTTATTACCTTCAATACGTCCAGCAGAAATGCGGGGTTAAACCCTATTTCAATAGGAGCACCACTGTAATCGACCGACATATCGATCTGGGCATCGCCCGTTTCCGGTGCGCGCGAGGTAAACGTCATGGCGTTTTTGCTTATCGCAAGCTTTATGCCCTTGCTGTCTTCGTTTGTAAGTAAAGCCGCCCTTCTTACTGCACTGAGCACCGAATCTGTATTAAGACTGAGCTTGCTATTGTAATCATGTGGTATAATATCGTCATACTTGGGGAAGTTGCCTTCTACAAGGTTTGAACTTATTACCGCCGAGCAGCATTTAAAGACGATCTGGTTATCAACTAATTTTACGCTTACCTGATCTTTATCCGTCCCGCTAAGCTTTGCCAGAAGGCTCATGGTCTTTGCAGGCACGATTATTCGTCTGTCACCCAGGCCCGGCTCCCCTGCCGAGATAAGATCTACTTTGCACCTGCTTAGCCGCCTTCCGTCTGTCGCTACCAGGTTAAGCTTTTTACCTTGAACCTCCCACAGCACGCCGTTTATTGCATAACGGGTACTTTCCCTTGCAGTGGCGAAAAGTGTCTGCTCGATGGCTGTGTGCATATTGGGAAGCGAAAGTTCAACAGCCGCCTCGCCTTCAAAATCAGCAGTGGCCGGAAACTGCGAAACATCATGGGCATAAATTGTAAAGAAACTGTCTTTGCCGCGAATTTGGCATGACGACTCACTTGCTTCAAGACTAATGCTGTCATCTATGCTCTCGCGAACGATGGATGCGAACTTGTCCGCCGGGATGACAATAGTACCGGGTTTTGAAACCTCGACCTGTGTTATAATGTATGTGATACCTACTTCAAGATCGGTAGCGCACATCTTCACGCTGTCGCCTTCAGCCACAAGCTTGATGCACCTCAGGATGGGTTTTGGCGTCCTGCTTGGAACAATGGATGTAACCAGGGCCAGTGCCTCCTGCAATGCTGCAGTGTTGAAATTCACCTTCATAGCCAATCCCTTCGTTATCTTTCTAAATCACCCATCAAGTTGCTTTACCCGTACACGGGAACTAACTTTAGAATCCCGCTTTTTAAATCGTCCTAAGAATGTACACAAGATAAGGTATTTTGAAAAGCTAAATCTGTACATCTCGGGCCTTTTCTCATAAAAGCGTCAGCCCCTTTTCACAAGTCTCTTCCTATATGTATTTAATTAGATAGTATTATTAATTCATATAGGCATTTAACAATGTTATTCACTCCAGATTGGCTGCCGTAACGCTTTAAAAACACAATATTTACGTCATCATCCAGCCCGCCCTGCCGTGTGGATAACATGTTAGCAGAGCTATTAAAGCCTATGCTGTTTACACAGCCCTTTTCGCCCCGGCCAGTGTTAATACCCAAAACATTATAGACCTAACACTATACCCAACAGGTTATCAACACCAATGTTCACAACTTCTGTTGTTTTAACGACCGTTTTCCACGTTTGTGGCACGGTCTAGCGCAGCTAGGCCGTGTTGCCTTTATTTTTTTATTTTACCCTTTGGAATTTGTTTCGGATTTCGTGCTTAGGATTTCAGATTTTCCTCTTCAGAGGGGTACATAAACTCCGGTACACGGCGGATCTTTCCAGCGGTATCGACGCACGCCAGCATGGTAAACCCTTCTGCTATAAGGATTTGATCCGCTTCCCTTATCATCCTGTACTGGTGAACAACCTTTGCAGCTGTTACTTCTGAGCAGGTCGCTGTTATCAGGCAAGGTTCATCGTAGGTAGCGGGCCGGCGGAATTTTACCCCAAGCTCAGCCACTACGAAAAACACACCCGACTTTTCAAGATCGCTGTAAGCCAGGCCGTTCGCACGCAGCAGTTCAGTACGGGCAAGTTCCCAGTAAATCGAATAGACGCTGTTGTGAACGATACCCGCTTTATCAGTCTCGTTATAACGAGGAACGATGCGGATCGTATTGCTCTTTATTTTTGTGCAGTCTGGAAATTCCATAATCTGATAAGCATAACACCAAAGCCATAAAATGCAATACCAGTATTGATAACGCCCTTTTAGTCCAATAAAAAACCCTTGAAATATAGAATTCCAAGGGTTTTCTAAATCCAAATGATCAAACAAGCCCAGGGCTGCCGTGAGTTTTGTTTTGATCATTTATTTTTTGATCATTTAATATTGTTTCGGACTTCGAGTTTCGGATTTCGAGCTTTTACTTTGTTAATTCTTATTTGCGTCCTCAGGCTTTGCACCAATGATAGCCTTTGGCGGTGCATTAGGCTCTTTGCCGGCCGGGTACACTATCTTCGCTTCAGACTTAAGCTGCTCTACATAGACCTGTGCTAGCTTGCCCTTCTTCTCAGCGGCAAGTTTCTCTTTGATTTGCGGCAAAGCCTGCTCTAAAGTCGTCGTGTTTGGGTCCTTGTGCTCTGTTACCTTAATAATATGGTAGCCAAACTGCGTCTCAACTGGGCCGTTTACATCCCCTACTTTCATACTGAATGCAACCGCATCAAATTCAGGAACCATCTGGCCCTTGCCGAAAAAGCCCAGGTCACCACCGCGATCCTTTGATGGGCATGAGGAATTAGCTTTCGCCAGTTCCGCAAAATCTGCACCGTTCTTGATCTGGGCCATTAATTCATCAGCCTTTTTCTTAGCCGCTGCCTTTACGCTGTTAGCGTCAGCATTAGGATCGGTTGAGCGCGTGCTTATTAGTATATGACTTGCACGCACCTGTTCAGGAGTCTTGAACTCAGCCGGATTCTTTTCATAATACTCCTTGGCTTGTGCATCGTTTACATCAGCCTGCCCTGCCATCTTTGAGTCAAGCATCTTTTGATACGCTAAACCCTTTTTCAGCTGTGCTTTATAATCATCAAAGCTCAGCCCGTACATAGTCAATATCTTCTTGAGATCCTCTTCGGTCATGTTCTGCTGCTTGAGCTGTTTCTCCATCTCAGCCTTGATCTCATCGTCGCTGATAGCGATATTCTGCTCCTTGATCTTCTTGTCAAGTACAGCCTCTACCACAAGCCCTTCAACGGCTCTTTTGCGAAGCTGTGCCTTATACTCAGCTTCATACTGTGGCGGAACCTGGCCCTTTGTCGCCTTCAATCTCGGCTCGATTTTCTTTGTTATATCGCTTTCCATGATATTTTGGCCATCAACGGTAACAGCAATACTGTCATTTACAGCGGATGTATCCTTGCTTTCTGTAACCGGTGCATTGGCGTCGGCTCCGTAACAGGTTGCCACAGCCAAAACAGCCAAAAATGCGATAGCGTAAAGTTTCATTATTTTCCTTTCAAAATTTAGAAGGGATATTGTTCCACTTAACAACTACCCTGTCAAGAATATTCAATCGCAGACGAAGTACTTACACCCCAAGTAAGCAAAACTTCAGCACAAAATAAGTAGATATTTAACAAACTCGCGCAGCCGTTACCTTGTTTTGTTATTTGCGCTTAGAATTTTGAATTTGTTTCGGATTTCGAGCTTCGGATTTCGGATTTGCGGCTTTAAACTTCTTCAAACTGCTCCACGCCCAACTTCTGTGCGATTCTCTCGAATTCATCTAACGAGGCGAATTCAATAACGATCTTACCCTTTTGCCCCGATCTGCGTGTTTCTATGGAAACTTTTGTCCCCAGCTCCCGCCTTAGTCTGTTTTCCAGATCTATGATATTGGGGGCCTTAATATTGATGTTTTCCTTTATTTCCGTCGGCTCTGACGAGAATTTCTTTACCAGCCTTTCCACTTCCCGTACACTTAGCCGCCCTGCCAGTGCCCTGTTGGCCAGCTTGCGCCTAAGCTCATCAGTAGGCAGCCCAAGTATCGCCCTGGCATGGCCCATTGAGAGCTGTTCAGAGACGAGCATCTGTTTTATATCTTCTGGTAAGTCCAGTAACCGCAAGAAGTTAGCAACAACGCTACGATCCTCGCCAAGCCTCTTGGCCGCCTCGGCCTGCGTGAGATTAAAGCTCTGGACATACCTCTGGTAAGCCTTTGCCCGCTCAATAGGATTGAGGTCCGAACGGTTTATATTTTCAACCAGGGCTAGTTCATGCATCTGCTCATCAGTGGCTTTGCGGAGAATACAAGGAATCTTTTCCCACCCAAGCAGCTGCGCCGCCCTGAATCGCCGCTCGCCGGCTATGATCTCAAAATTCATCCCGTTCTGACGCACTATTATAGGATGTATCAGGCCGTTCGCCTTTATGGACTGGGCCAACTCGTTTAGCTGAGCCTCATTCCATTGCGTCCTCGGCTGGTACGGATTTGGGCTGATAAACGACAGCGAAACGTCCCTTAAAGCCTCTTTTAACTGGGTATCCGGGGGGAATTTCGGTGCTATTTGGGGTATTATAGGGCTATTGGCCAGCGGCGCGGGCATTTCAGGTGCAACCTGCGGCATAGGATTTAATAAGGATGCAAGCCCCCTGCCCAGATGTTTTGGCTTATCTTTCTTCACTTCAGACATGCTTTCAAGCTCCTTCCTGTGCCAAGCCTCTTCCGAAAGGCCGCTCTATAATAGATACAACTTCGAGTATACTCTTTACCATAAACTCGGAATCTTTCCACAGAAAACTTTAATTACGTCAGAAAAACTTCGGTGTTCCACGTGAAACAATTTGCCTGCCAGCTTTTCGCCTCTCTTGTCGATGCTCATCGCGATGCTAAGCGGGGCGACCAAGCAAAATAGAAATCGGTGCAATCTGTGTAATCAGTGATTACAAAAAGACGCTGTTTCACATGAAACATTCCATAAAAAACCGTAAAATGCCGTCAAATCGAGCAATTTCGTTATATATACAACAGAAAACAACCCAAAAGCCACAACAAATCACAAAACACTTCAGAAATAAAAGTATTCTTCCAATAAACATATTGACACAGCAAATGTTCCGCGTATAATTCCTTCCAGAAAGGGACAAAGGCAAATGGAACTTGCGAAGATAATAGATGAATTAGGGTTTAGGATGCGGCTGCTCAGGGCAGGGCAGGAAGCGGCTATGAAAAGTGAAGACCTGGCCGACAGAGATGTTTTGATTCTCGAGCTTCTTGCTGAACGGGGCAAGCTTACAGTTTCTGAAATAAGCAATCTGTGTGCCCATGTCAGCGAAAGCACCATCAGCACCAATATCACCAAACTTTGGCGCAAAAAGCTCGTTACCAAGAGTATTAACCCTGAAAACCAGCGTGTAACCTTCGTTGAGCTTACCGCCAAAGGCAGCGAAACCGTCGAGCAGTTCAAGGCCATGCGGGCACAGCGCCTGGCGGCCTTGTTCACGGCCATGGAGTTCTCCCCGGAGGAACGCCAGGTAATGGAACGGGTTTTCGCAAGGGCGGTAGAATTTTTCGACAAAGTTTCCAAAGGTACCACATGAACATGAGGCCAAAAACCGCATTATCAGTATTGAAAGGAGGCATTATGGAAGAACCAGGACACGTCAAGCTGGGTAGTTGCGTCGAACAGGATCTGGGTAGAAGTCCACGAGGTTTCGCTTAGCATTGGATGGCAATAGGTTAAGGCCATCCGGAAAAAGGAGTTTATTATGTTTCGGGCTCCAGTAGTAAAAACAGCATTTTGCATCGCAGCAGTATTGATCACATCGAATCTTTGGGCCAGGGGTGAGAGGAATTCCGGCTCAGCAAGTCAGGAAAGGGGCAGGGGCGAATCCGCAGTTGAGTCCAGACCAGTCGAATCCGCACCAAAGCAAAGCGAAGCTCGCTCGGCACCGGCTCAATCGTCGTCTCGCGAAGTAAGCCAAGCCCGCCCGCAAGCCAGTACCGGCAGGGGCCAAAGCAGCTCTGGCCGAGGCACACGAAGTGACAATCCATCTTATAGCACCAGCCAAAACCAGGCCGCAAGCCAAAGCAGGACCAGAAGTTATGACACCCCGTCTTACACTGCCCCCAAGGCAGTCGAACCCTCTTCCAGGGGAACTTCCGAATCCCGCTTTGCCGATACGGGCGCAAGCCGCTCCGCCAGCAGGGTTGCAACTGTAAGCGGCAGCCCCGCAGTGAGCCGCAAGGTGGAAGTTTCCACCCGTGAACGCGTAATGACCCCCGTATCTTCCGGCAGAGGCTCTGATAAGTCGGCAAGTTCCGCCCGTTCCAGAACCGAGCCTACGGTCGTTTATGACAGCAAGGCCAAAACCTCGCCGAAAGTCGTCAGTGAAAGCCGCACCCGGAGTGAATCCAGAAGCGGCTCCGGCGGCTCGGAAAGAGGCTCTCGCACAGATCAAATCGTCAAAAAGGATAGTAAAACCGCGGTTGCCGAGTCTCGAACCGGTCGCGATGTCAAGTCCAGCCAGCCAACAGTAAGCAGGGGGGATAAGTCCTCCAGCAGGGCAAGGGTAGCTACCCCAATTGGCTCGCCGCGCCGCGATTCCAGCCCAACTATCCAGCGTGACGGCCGCACCAGCCAGGTTTCACGCTCCTCTGGCACTGGCCGGGCACCAATGGCGGGGGTCACAGCACCCATGAAGGGCTATGACGGCGGCCGCACAGGCCGCGCAACCACCGTCGTCAACAATACTACTATTATAAACAACAATTACGGCCGAGGCTCGCATGGCGATAGTCGCGGCGGATATCACGACAGGCCCGACTACCACAGCCCCCGTTATGATCATCATGGCAACTGGTGGCGCCCCGCGTATTATCCCCACCATGACTATCACAGCCGCTGGAATTTCAGCTTCAGTTTCGGCTATTACGCCCCGCGTTACCACTATTGCCACTGGGCACCGATAGTCTATGAGCCGATCTACACCCCCATCTGGAACCCGGTAGTCGTCTATGATCCGATCATCTACCAGCCCGCCTATGTCGAAAGCACCTATATCGGCACGGCTGTGGGCGCGACCATTATCTACCCAACCCGCCGAGTCATGTACTATGGCTACGGCCCGCACTACACCGTTTCCTATGTCTATCCGCAGTATCACCGCCGCTATATGTTTGTAAGCGTCGGCGGCTACTGGCCCGCATACACATACAGCAGATATTACTGGTATGGCTGCCATCCTTATGTATGGTACGGCGCGGCACCGGCTGCTTATGCCATCGGCGATACCCAGGTCTACACTTACCAGCGTTACCCGGCACCTGGCGCGCTCGTCCCCGGCACGACAGTCGCCGGCGTAGAAGTACCCGACTATGACGGCCTCATCCAGGCTGGGCAGAAGATCAAGATGACCGCCGCCGCCGAGCCGCCCACCAGGCCTGATGAGCCTACCGAAGCCGACAAGCTTTTCGATAGCGCGGTAAAGGATTTTGAAAACACCAATTACGCCGCCGCCGCCGAGACGCTCAAGGTCGCGGTACGGATGGAACCCAACGACGCCGTGCTGCCGTTTGCGTATGCCCAGGCCCTTTTCGCCAATAACGAGTATGAAAAGGCCGCCGCCGTGGTATATACCGCGCTTGCCGAGTTCGGCCCGCAACAGCCGGAGGTCTTTTATCCTCGCGGCATGTATAAGGATGAGGATCTCCTCACCGCACAGATCAATAATCTCGAACGGGCAGTCATGATGGATCCCGCCAACGTCCAGATGCAGCTGCTGCTGGGCTATCATCTCCTGGGCACCGGCAAATACGACCAGGCAGCCATCCCGCTGACCGTAGCCCAAAGAGACCCCCGCACCCAGGCACCAGCCAGTGCGTTACTTAACCTCCTTGAAAAGGCAAAGGCCAAAAAGTAAGACCCTTTCATAAGAGACTCCTCCATCTCTTAACCAGCCCCCGAGTTGCTCCCAATGCTCGGGGGTTTTCTTTGCGCTTTATTAGCAAAGGGTAGCAAGAGGGGGCGCGGGGGCGCAAGTTTTTGGGGAGAGGAATTTTTAGACACACAAGAGGCGGTTTTTTGCGTTATCAAGGCGGATTTTTGGGCTATATTGGACATTTCCCAGTATTCTATTTGGCTTTGAAGTGGGGGGGATCCGGGGGGGTAATAGGGGGTAAAATGGGGGGTTATGTGGATGAAAAAGGAGACTTGTAGGTGCGAATGAGGGGGGAAAGATGGTGAAACAGGGGGTATGCGAACAAGATCAAACAATTCGGGTTTTTTTGTCGATAGATATAACAGTTTCTAAGCAAATAGTTTAAGTAAAGCTGAGGAATGGAGATCATAAGAATCTTGTTTAGTTCGCGCAAGTTGATTTAGCAGTATTTTGCTGGGGGATTCAGAGCCGGAGGACGCGGAGAAAAATCTAGCTAAAGAACTATTTTTGGGAGAAGTGGGGGTAGTTTAGAATTTTGTACTTCAATTTGGTATTAACATAAGTTATATTGAGGGCCTTAATAGACAATAACCAAAATTCAAATTCCTCTAAGGAACGTATGGGATTAAACCAGTGCGAAATCATAATTGGATTAACTGGTTCAATAGGAAGCGGCTGCAGCACGGTTGCAAAATCTTTGGCTACTGAGGGTTTTGAGCAGATTTCGCTATCAAATCCAATTAAAAAGAAATTTGAAGAAATTTACAATCAGAAGCCTACTTTAGAAGACTTTGGCCCTCGCTGGCGAGAAGAACTTCAGGAAATCGGAAATCGAGGACGTAAAGGTGAATTTAATAACGGTGTGGCGTCCTCGGATTACTGGATTAATCTTGCAATAAATAGCATCACTTCAAAACGAGTAGTAATTGATGGTATTAGAAATTTAGGTGAAGTTGCTGCACTTCGAAACCGGTTTTCAAATTTTTGGTTGATTGCTGTATGTGCTGATTACGAAGTAAGATGGGCACGCATTAAAGAAACTGAAACATATAAAATAGAAGCAGATTTTGTTAGGGATGATCAGCGGGACTCAGATGAAGATGATACATTCGGCCAAAACGTTGAAGATTGTGTTTATGAATCAGATTATGTTTTGAGAAACAATGACCCTCTATCTCCTAAATCAAATCGCGACAAAACATTAGCTCTTAAAATAAAAGGCGAAATATCAGGAATGCTAGGGAGTCCAGATTTTCGAAAAGCTTATAAGCATGAAGTTTTTATGGCAACAGCTGTTTCGCAATCCCATGCTTCAGGATGTATTAAAAGAAAAGTTGGCGCGCTTATCGTAAATGAGGACAATATCCCACTTAGCGTTGGTTACAATGAAAACCCAGTTAAAATGAATCCTTGCTATTTACTTTTTCAGGGTCTGTGCTATAAAGACATGGTAATGGACAGTAAGTTGGAAAAAATGAAAAAAATTTACTGTCCAGAGTGCGGGAAAGAAAACGAATTAAAGCCACCTTGGCGGTGTAAAGGTGATATTGAGAAAAAGTGCGCCTGTAATTTCAAGAAAACCTTCTTTCCGAGCCGAAATATTGAATTATGCACAGCTATTCATGCCGAAGAGCGGGCCATACGGAGTCTGCACGGTAGAAGTGCTGAAAATTGTGTAATGTATGTTAACACGTTTCCTTGTTTTCAATGTGCTCGTTATATCAAAGATGCTGGTATTAAAAAAGTAGTTTATGTTGAAGCTTATCCTATAATAGAATCGAAAGAATTTTTTAAAACCAACAAAATTGAACACGAGCTTTTCGAAGGTTTTAAGCCACGAGTTTTTAACAAAGTGTTTAAACAAGTTTATTAAGGAGGCTAAAAATGAGTTTCGTTTGCCCAAAATGCGGGAGATTTGGGATGGAATGGGACAGTAGAGCAAAGGCATTAATTTGTAACTACAACACTTGTAACCATGTGATTATTGTTGATTTTTGTAATGAAAGTAGGAACCCTGATTTAAAAGAAATTAATTTTGCGTTAGAAAAAGATATCTCAATAATTAACGAAAATAGTGAATTCAATATTCCTGTCTAACGAAGCCGCGACCAGCGGCTTTTTTTTATTTCAATTTAGTACCAAATGAACGGCCCCATGCTCTTTCTCCCGCAATCGTACTCAGAATAATCAAAATGGTGTCCCCATCCGCAAAACACCCCAATAGTGAGTTCAAGCTCCGAAGGCGGCGATATTCCCGCATCATGTTTTTTACCTTCCTCTCTGCAAACTTGCGCCTCCAAACTGAGATTACTGCTAAGAATTAGCTTGAAATGTAATTGAAAGTATTTATTATCGTAATTAGCTGAGAGAAATCGGCTAATTAAATTGGAATCACTGG
The DNA here is from genome assembly GCA_001824635.1 of Planctomycetes bacterium GWF2_50_10. GTDB lineage: Bacteria > Planctomycetota > Phycisphaerae > Sedimentisphaerales > GWF2-50-10 > GWF2-50-10. The sequence continues at coordinate 64 of MHYB01000105.1, read as the reverse complement.
GATTTCAGACGCTTTAATCGAACCGGAAGTTTGAATGAAGAAGCGGATGGAAGGCCGGTGCTCT
>MHYB01000104.1:213-11866 GCA_001824635.1 Planctomycetes bacterium GWF2_50_10 | reverse complement strand
CACAGTCGGTTTATGAACTTTCGCTGATCGAAAACGTTCCAAATGTGAAATCCGAGATCAAGAAGGATTTCGGGTTTGAACCCGATTTCGAGAACGCAAAGTCTTATCTTGAAAAGAACGACGGCGCGGGCAATACATTTAAAGCTACCGCCAAACCCGTTCTTATCGGCACGGCCGTCGTAGGGGCAACGACAATGATCTTCTCGATCATCGTTATCCTCACCATCGGCTTGACGACCAATATGGACAAGCTTTCCATTCTCAACCCGGTGTTCCTGCTGGGCATGATCATGGGCGGTGCGGTCATATATTGGTTCACTGGCGCATCGATGAACGCGGTAACGACCGGCGCATACTATGCCGTTGAATTCATTAAGAAGAACATCAAGCTCGAAGGCGTTACAAAGGCCTCGATCACCGATTCAAAGAAGGTCGTCGAGATATGCACAAAGTACGCACAGAAGGGCATGATCAACCTGTTCCTGGCCATCTTCTTCTCAACGCTGGCATTCGCCTGTGCGGATTCGTTCTTCTTTATCGGCTACCTGATCTCAATCGCCATCTTCGGCCTGTACCAGGCAATCTTCATGGCCAATGCCGGCGGCGCATGGGATAACGCAAAGAAGATCGTTGAGACAGAGATGAATGCAAAGGGCACCGAGCTTCACGCAGCGACAGTCGTTGGCGACACGGTTGGCGATCCTTTCAAGGACACATCTTCGGTTGCCTTGAACCCGATCATCAAGTTCACCACGCTGTTCGGCTTGCTGGCTATTGAGCTTGCGATCGAACTGCCCACAAAGACACGCTGGGCACTTGCGGCGTTCTTCTTTGCCGCGGCACTGGTGTTCATACACCGTTCGTTCTACTCGATGAGAATCGGCTCAACCAAGGAATAAACCCCCTTGGCCTTCTCATAAGTCTGATCACAAAACCCTCGGCACCGGCCGGGGGTTTTTCTTTTTTACGTCTAACTCCTAAGCCTATCTCCTGTCTTATATCATTGACTATCGGGCCAACTAACAGTAATCTATGCAAATAACAGCGTTATTGTTAGTTAGGAAATGAAATTGGCTAAAGAAACCGTTAAAAAAGCTACTAAAAAAGTCGCAAAAAAAGTAGTTAAAAAGGTAGCGAAAAAAATCGAATATTCCGCCCATGATTTTGCCATCAAGGCCGCCCAGATCGCCTCTGAGCTTAATTGCACCGATTTAGTTGTGCTCGACCTTGCTGGTCGAAGCCCGGCGACGGACTTTTTCGTCATCGGCACCGGTACAAGCGACCGGCAGATGCGCACTATTGCAGATGATATTGCAGAGGCTGGACGCAAGATGGGTTTTGGCCTCTTCGGCAGAGCCGGGTATGAACAGGGCCGCTGGATACTGCTGGATTTTGTTACCGTCGTAGTCCATCTCTTCGACTCCGAGTACCGCCAGTATTACGACCTGGAACTGCTCTGGGGCGATGCGAAGAAGGTCGATTGGGAAAAATAGTTGAACCGCATTTATCTGCATCAGGCAGTGGTTAAATAATGATCCGAATAATTGAAATCCTTTCAGTCCGTGTTCGCGACGCGATAAAAGCCGCGACGGGACTTGATGCTGATCCCCTGCTTCGTATTTCAGCTGATTCTCGATTCGGCGACTACCAGGCCAACGGCATCATGGCTATCGCAAAGCAGGCAAAATCCAATCCCCGCGCCCTCGCCGGGCAGGTCGTTGAAAAACTCGATGTTGCCGATCTCTGCGAAACGCCGGAAATAGCCGGGCCGGGCTTTATAAATTTCCGCCTTAAACCTGACTTCCTTGCGATAAGGCTAATGGAAGTTAAATCTGATTCCGTGCGACTGGGCATAAGCCCGACTCAGAACCATACAAAAGTCGTGGTCGACTTCTCCGGCCCGAATATTGCAAAGCAGATGCATGTAGGCCATCTTCGTTCCACGATCATCGGCGACGCTATCTGCCGGCTGCTTGAATTCGAGGGCTATGACGTGATCCCCCAAAACCATATCGGCGATTGGGGTTTGCAAATAGGAATGGTTGTCCACGCCATGATGGCCAGTACACTCGAAACCAAAACATGGGCCGGTGCCAGCGGCGCATTGCTGAGTATCGAAGAAGTTCACAACAGAATAGAAAAATCACCGATAACTCTGATTGAACTCGAGAAAATGTATAAGCGTCTTTCGGAACAGGAAAAGACGGATGAGAATCTTGCGGAGGCTGTTAGGAATTCTGTCAGGCACTTACAATTGAAAGAGCCTGTTTTTTTAGCCTTTTGGGAGAACGCTCGAAAAATTACCCTAAAAACTTGCTTTGAATTGTATGATTATCTTGGCGGCATCTTCAAACTTGATGACATTCGCGGTGAAAGCTTTTATGCGGACAGGCTCGCACCAGTGGTTCAGGAATTAAAGGACAAGGGTATAGCGGTTGAGTCTGATGGGGCTGTTTGCGTTTTTGCGCCTGGGTTTGTTTCAAAGGAGGGTAACCCCCTGCCGCTGATTGTTCAGAAATCGGATGGGGCGTTTCTTTATGCTACAACCGATCTTGCGGCGCTGAAATTCCGGGTGCAGGAACTTGGTGCTAAAAAGATAATTTATGTTACAGACGCTCGGCAGGAACTGCATTTTAAAATGGTTTTCGCAGTGGCCAGGATGGCGGGCTGGGTTCCTGAAGATGTATCACTTGAACATGTAACCTTCGGCTCGGTGCTGGGTGAGGACGGCAAGCCCTTTAAAACCCGCTCTGGTGAAAATGTAAAGCTTCGCGACCTGCTTGATGAAGCGGTCAGCCGGGCAAAAAGGGTCGTTGAGGAGAAAAATCCCGAACTGCCTGAAGAGAAGAAAAACGATATAGCGGCCGCTGTTGGAATCGGCGCGGTTAAATACGCCGATTATTCCAATAACCGCACGAGCGATTATGTATTTTCCTTTGACCGCATGCTGGCTATGGAAGGCAATACAGCACCGTATATGCAATATGCATACGCCCGGGTTAAATCAATCGAGCGCAAAGCTCTTGAAAAAGGTATTAATGCATCCGAGGAGCTGGCTTTGATAACTAACATAACGCTCACCGAGCCGACCGAGATCGAACTTGCGAAAACTCTGTGCCGCTACGATGAAGCGATTTACTCGGCAGCTTATGATCTCAGGCCCAATTATCTCACGGCGTATCTTTACGATCTTGCGGGCAAGTTCTCGGCATTCTATACGCAATGCCCGGTTCTCACGGCCGGCCCTGAATCGCGGCCCTCGCGCCTGCTGCTTTGCGATCTCACCGCAAAAAACATCGCCCACGGCCTTTCTAACCTGCTGGGCATAAAAGTTGTAGAGCAAATGTGATAAAAATTCAAAATTTAAATTTCAAATTTTAAAATTGCGGAATCCGACTTTGTCGGATGACATTTTATGCTTAAGACAATTTCCGTATCAACTCGCAGCCGCAACGAAATGATCGACATTACAGATCCCGTCCGTGAGGTCGTGCGTTCATCAGGTATCAAGGACGGCATCGTTACAGTTTTTTGCCCGCATACTACCGGCGCGATAACCATAAATGAGAATGCCGACCCGGATGTCATCCACGACATGCTTTTAACTCTCGACGCTCTTATTCCCCATCACCGCCAAGGCTACCGTCACTCGGAAGGCAACTCGGACGCACACGTTAAAAGCTCGCTGGTGGGCACAAGCGAAACTGTTATCCTCCAGGGCGGCTCACTACTTTTGGGTAGCTGGCAAGGTATATACTTGTGCGAATTTGACGGCCCGCGGTCAAGAAAAGTGCACATTTTGGTTTCTTAAGGCCCCTGCCTATTGTAATTGCCGCTGCTTTGGGCATAATAGGTTTATAGGTTCCTGGGATTTCAAATTTGGGGGAAATAACATGATCAAACCGGCAATTTTGGCAATTATACTTCTTATCCTCGGTTCTATCCTGGTTGCGCAGGACAATGGCTATCTCACCGACGGCAAGGAAATTATGCGAGTACCCGCGCCGTGGATTTCCGCCCAGGATCGTGCAAAGAGCCAGTTGGGCCAAGTTCCACTATCGCCACAAACTGGCCCTGATGAAAAACCGCATATCGCATACGCCGGTCCTCGGATTTCACGTTCTACCCAGATCGGCGCCAAACTTTCCCAGCCTGCTGCCGATACGATAACCGATCTTCGCATGATACAGCAGCTGGCGATCAAAGAGCATGCCGCAAATACCGCAGCAGCGATCGATGTGCTTATTAAAAATTATCAGAAAATGGAGGGATCAAAATGAAACGCATGTTCTTATTCCTCGTGATACTTTCCTTGATGTCGCTGGCAGGCTGCAAAGTGCAGGTCGAAAACAATGACTTTGCAGGCGAGGTTGCGCCGCAGACTGGCATTGTTACACAGCCCGAAGACCTGCTTAGCACCATCGAAGCAACAAACCGGTTTCAATCATTTGTGACTGGCCTTTGCAACACGCGGCTCGATGAGCTGCTGCAAGGGCCGGGGCCTTACACGGTTCTCGTGCCTACGCAGGAAGCCTGGAACACATTTCCGCAATATCTCCAGACGGATTTATTCCTGCCGCAAAACTCGGCCCAGCTTCGCCCCATAATGGTCAATCATATTATCGCCGGCAGACTCAGCGCATCCGACATCGCCACGCGTGACACTGTTCTTACTATCGCCGGCAAAACACTACCAGTTCGGCGTTCAGGCACAGACTTGTTCATAGGCTCAGCAAAAATAGTTGAGCCGGATATTCCCGCGACAAACGGCATGATACAGGTTGTCAATTATGTTCTCGTGCCCCCGCCGGCTGCGCCTTAGAGCGTTTCAAATTTTTCTATATCGCTTCTGGCTGCTGCAACCTCGCAATCCAGCGTCTGGCTGCTTCGGAAATGCACAACATTGCCTGCATCGCCATCCTTGTCTTGCGAGGTTTCGCTACGCCATAAGCGACACATAAAAAATTAAAATGCTCTAAAAAAGCTTATCGACAGTTATACGCGAGTTGATGAAAACATCCGCAAGGATCAGAACGGCTAAGGCGAAAAATCGCCATTTGTGCCAAGCCTTATCATAAATGGCTGCAGCGAGTACCCCAAATACCGCCGCCGTACCAAGAAGATACCACAGGGCAGTCCATGCCCACCAGGTGCGTCCATTGGCTTCGATGCCGCAGATAAGAGCCAACGCCGCGAGCACAAAGCCGCACAGGCTTACCCAGATGCTATCGGCAGAACTGGCAACGGTGAGTCCGTTTAGACCCAATCCTATCATTATGCACACGCAAAGAACCGCAATCGAACCCCAAATGATCGGGCTTGCCGGCCCAACAGCCGACGATAAACCCAGTGCTACACCAGCGATCAGAAGTATTATCGTGCCTACACGATGGAGGCGAAAGAACAACAGCAACCCCATCACCAAAGGCCCAGCCGCGACATGGTAAAAATTGAATATTGGAAAATCCTGCGCATTTGAAATCAGCGGCCCAACAAGAGTATGGAGCGGGGTTACATGGAATTTTTCACCTATGGGCACGGGATAAAAGCTGTACCTAGCTGCGATAGCAAAAAACAATGCTACTGCAACAAACGGTAGCAGAGCCAAAGCCGCTCTTATGGCAGTGCCGTATTTAGAAGTCTTGGGCCAAAAAGCCGCGGGCATAAATAGCCAGGGGATAATCGCAACCGCTGCCGCCGAAGCCGGGTGGAACATCGCAAAGCCAAGCGTAAATGGTCCAAAGCCGTACAACAGCCCAGAAAAGAAAGCCGCCCCGGGATTAGCCACCCATCTAAGGGCCAGCAGGAATGCCCCTAACGCCGCAAAATTGGTAGCGGGTACGAAAAGCCCACGCCAAGGATCGAACGCGATAAGATGCGGCTTAAAAAGATAAATACTTAATGCCACATAAATCGCAATCGCCCCAGTCAGCATCTCGAGCGGCAGATGCAAATTTAACGACGGCATCGAAATTTCAAACTTCCTTGTCATATCGCATTCCCATAGTTTTCCTTATTATCCGCACCAGTCATAAAAATCCGCAACAAAATTCTTGTATTTGTCCCGATTTTAGGTAAAACTTACCACAGTTCATGCGTTATACCTTTATTGTTAAACTATTCAGGTGAAAACATGCAAAACACGCCGACGTCAACACTAACGCCCGATGAATCACAATTGAAGCAAGTCAAGAATGCCGCAGGCTGGATCTATGCCATAGCGGGCCTTAGCCTTGTCAATACCATACTGATGCTTGCAGGCTCCGACCGCCAGTTCCTTGTCGGCTCAGCCATCACGCAGGTGATCGACAGTATCGGTAATGAAATCGGCCCAGCAGGCAAGATCATTGCCGGCGTAATAGACCTCATGGCCGGAGGTATCGTCATCGTCCTTGGCATAATGGCGTCAAAGCTCAAATCATGGGCCTTCATTACCACCATAGCCATCTACAGCATCGATACGCTGCTTGTGCTCTTTGCGGCCCTTGCAACCGAAGCCGGTCGCTCCGCCTGGCTTACATTTGCGTTTCACGGTCTTGCCATGTTCTATATTGTGTCCGGGTTTATTGCCGCGAGAAAGCTTCGCAAAACCCAGGCTGTCAAAGTACAGGAAATGTTATCTGAACCGATATTATGAACGAAATGAAATTTTTGGATGAAGTCAGTTCACCCCCACCTGGGCCCGCGATCGGTCTGGCCGTAGCGGCTCTCGTACTGGGTATCGTTTCAACGGCAATGTCGGTAATTGTCACAGGTTTTATATTCGGCCTGGTCGGCCTTATCCTGGGTATAATTGCCCTTCGCGGCGCACACAAGCCCATGGCAGGCTGGGGCATAGGCTTGTCGCTTGCCGGCATGCTCTTTAGCTGCGTATTCGGGCTTATTTACTACACCGGAGCAATGAAGAAAAATAAATCCTCCGATCTGTTCTCTGGGGAACATTCGCTGCTGAACAAGCCCGCCCCCGATTTCAATATCTCCGACGTCAACGGCTCAACCTACAAACTTTCCTCGCTAAAAGGCCGGGGCGTCTGGCTCAATCTCTGGGATCCATATGAACTCCAAAGCCGCGACACCGCGAATCTCCTTTCGAAACTGCAAAGCGACTCCCAATCAGCCCCCATCATTATCGGCTTAAGTTTCAGTACCAACGACACCAACGAATTAGCCGATATCAAGAACCGCCTGCAACTCCCCTATCGCATAGCCACAGCCGATGAGGCCAACTTCGACGAAAATTACGATTACCTCGCCACACCAGCTACCATCTTTATTGGAGCGGATGGCTTAATTTATGATATTATAGAGGGTTTCCACGACTCCAAAATACTCTCCCGCAAGGCATCGGGTTTGCAATTTAACCCCACTGATAAATAACGTTCCTAGTTGCTTCTAAACCACATTAAAGCCTTTAAAAAGAGTGCGTCAAATCACGCATATCTCTGCGTTTGGCAGTCGCAATTTTTTGATTGAATTTCACAGCTTACATCAGTAAACTTCTCTCCCTGATTGATTCGTGAGATATAAATAAATGAGTAGCTGTTTTTCACATAATATATGTTTTCGTTTCAGTGCGTATTGCATCGTTCTTGGAATTTTGATCGGGATCGCGTCGTTCCTGGCACAGTTCTGGGGCGGGTACTTCCTCATGAGAGAAGACGGTGTCATAGAGTTGTCGCAGGTGGCAGTGCTTATCCTGGCGGCGGTCATGCTTTATGTCGCGAGTAATCGCACAAGGGAATATCGGGATTTTTTCAAGGTGCTCTACCTTGCCCCCGTCCTTGCTATCATTCGGGAAAACGACCACTTTCTGGAAACTTATGTCTTTGACGAAGCATGGGAGGTGCTGGCTGTCGTGTGCGTGATCTATATGGGATATATTCTATATAGAACACATAAACGGGTGCTGCAACAGTTCGTGCGATTTACAGCTACCGGGCCATTCATCTGTTTTGCCAACGGTGCTTTCATAGTCATGATCTTTGCCAGGATCATCGGCCAGCAAAGTCTCTGGGAATCGCTTCTGCAGGAACACCATCATCGAATGATCGGCAGATTTGTGGAAGAGACTATCGAATTCCTGGGATACTGTTTTATCCTGATCGGCTCGATGGAATGTTATATTACTGCCGGACAGTTTGCATGCAAAACGGCTGATAGTTTATCACTAACACAAACAATACAACCCTCCGAAGAGGGTTGCGTATCATCACATGTTTAAAATACTTTAGTACGCGTACAGTTTGCCGTATGGTCTGTGCGTGTATGGCTCAAGCTTGATGAAATCCTGCTTCATGATATCTTCATACGAAGCATTGAAATAACCGCAGTACTTGCCTATGTACCTTGTGAGGATTTCCTTGTCGCCATCGTTTAGCTCGAATACTTTTACTTCTTTGCCAAGCTGGAAATCGTCGACTTTGCCGCGTATGTAGATCGTCCCGCCATGCATGCCGGTGGCGACATACCTGCCGACAAGTTCCTGCTCGGGCTTTCTTTTAAGCCCCAGCACGATCAATATGCCGCCAGCCATGTATTCACCAAGGAAGTTGCCGGCGCATCCGCCAATGACCAGCACAGGCTTTTTCTGTTCGTAAGATTTCATGTGAATGCCGACGCGCGTGCCGACATTGTCGCGGACATATATTTCGCCGCCTCGCATACCGTGGCCAAGAGTATCGCCGCTGCCGCCGTGCACGATGATTTCGCCGCTGTCCATCGTGTTAGCTACGCAGTCCTGCACTGAAGAGTAAACCACTATCCGACACCCGCCCATGAACATCGCCAGATCGTTGCCCGGCACGCCGTTGATCGTAAAGCTGATCCCAGGTCCCAGGCCACAGCCGATGTACCGATGCCCGCAGACGTTATTAAGCACTATCTCTTTGACGCCGCCGTCCACCAGCTCGCGAATTTTTTCATTCAGCGTGATAAAGTGCATCCCGCTGGCGTCAAGTATTTCCATGTTTTTCGCAGTCGCAACAGCCATATCTATTTCCTGTTTCAGTTTACTTTGTTTCTGTCTCTGTGGCAAATCAGCTTTGCATGATCGGCACATCGCTCTCAGATACCATGTGCTTTCGGTAATCCCTGGGCAGCGATATCACTCCGAAGTCGTCGCTTAGCAGATCTTTTTTGAACGCCGATGTACTGATCCTGTCTTTTATCAGCCCGGTGTAGATGCCGGCCCTGTCGATCCTGCCTACAAGTATCGCGCCGACGAGCACATCGTCCTTGAACACAAGCTTCTTATAAAATGAATTCTTCAGATCAGCCTTTTCCAGTATTTCATATCCCTCCTCCTGCGGATCGGTCTTGCCAACGGATACCGTCGGCACGCCGGCCAGTTCCACCGAGTTCATAGCCAGACCGCCGCCGTAAACAGCGCTGCCGCCTGCCATATTGGTTCCGGCAATGGTACCTTGCCGTGATGCATCGGGCCAAATCACAAGCACTATATTGCCTGTGCCGAAAAAATCCGGTCCTTCGGCAACATCGCCTGCTGAGTATATATCGGCCTCGCTGGTGAGCATCGCGGAATCTACGATTATGCCGCGGTTCAACTTTACCGGCGAACTCTTTACCAGATCGGTGTAAGGCCTTACGCCCACTGCGATCACTGCGATCTGCGCTTCGATGTGTCTGCCGCTTACAAGTTCGATCTCGCTTACTTTACCTTTGTCTGAAATTATCTGCGATATTGAATCCCGCAGTACTATCTCGCAGCCTTGCTTCGCCAATGATTTTTCGATTATGCTCGAAGCTTTCTTGTCGAATGTCGTGGCAAGTATCCTGTCGGCAAGCTCTACTATTATAACTTTCTTTTTTAACGCCATCAGAGCTTCAGCCGCTTTTAGCCCAATAAGTCCCGCGCCAAGAATCACAACTTCATTGACATGTTCTTCTTCGACGTATTCTTTGATGGCCTCGGCATCGGCGAACGTGGTGAAATTGAACACGCCCTTAACTTTTGCGCCCTTTATCGCGGGCATTATTGGCGTGCCGCCAGTAGCTATCAGCAGCTTGTTATACCCGAACAACTGCCCGTCAGCGGCTGTGAGAACCTTGTCTTTTGAATTGATCGCAGTTATCTCGGTTTCGCCGACGAGGTCAATCTTCATATCTCGGTAAAACGATGAATTGCGGTACATCATCGGCCTTATGGAAACCTTGCCGCCGAGATAATACGATATCATCGGCCGCGAATAAGCCTTGGCAGGCTCCCTGGTTATCACAAGTATCCGTGAATTCTTGTCACGTTTGCGGATCGCTTCTATCGCCGCTATACCCGCAACGGAATTTCCGATTATTACATATTCAGCTTTATTTTCCGCTTGTTTCATCTCTATCCTCGTAAACCAGGGCCTCGTTGGGGCAATGTTCAACACACGCGGGCTTTCCGTCGCAAAGATCACATTTCGAAGCTATTTTGTGCTTTTCATGATCGGGTTTTGTAACGCCGAACGGGCACACCATAACGCACATCCAGCAGCCAACACATTTTTCTTCATCATGGAGAACAGCGCCCGTATTCGGGTCCCTGCTCATGGCCCCGGTCATGCACGCCGCCAGGCAAGGCGCATCTTTGCAGTGCCTGCACTGGAGCGCGAAGGAAACATACCCATGCTCCTCAACACACACCGCCGCCTGCGCCCGCACCGCCTCGTCCTTGAATGCCTTCAATATTTTCTTAGATTTCGAATGCGCAACTATGCAATGCACCTCGCAAAGCCTGCACCCGATACAAAATTCCTCATTGATCCATATTCTTTTCATATCACTTCTCGCCTAACATATCCTGGCTTTAGCCGCAACGCATATTCGCAGCTATTACCACGCCATTCCTGCCGCCTTGATGCCCAGTATCTCCAGTTCATGCTCGTACATATTGATGCCGCGCAGATGCTCGCGATTGCCGCGCAGCGAATCGATCGCGTTAATGCCCATGCCGCCAAGCATCTCTTTTATTTCCATGCTCCAGCCGCGTATCAGGTTCGCGGCGCGCCTGTTGCCGATATCAGGATTAAGCCTCTTTGTCAAATATGGGTCCTGCGTGGCGATACCCCAGTTGCATTTGCCGGTATAGCACTTCTGACAAACATGACATCCTAGCGATATCAGTGCGCTTGTCCCGATGTAAACCGCGTCGGCGCCCAGGGCTATCGCTTTGGTGATATCGCCAGAACTTCGGAATCCTCCTGCCGCGATGATCGAGGCCTGGTTACGTATGCCCTCTTCGCGAAGACGTGTATCAACTGCAGAAACCGCAAGTTCGATCGGTATGCCGACATTATTTCGTATGGCAGCGGGTGCTGCGCCTGTTCCACCAAGCAAGCCATCAAGCACTACCGCATCTGCGCCTGCCCGCACTATACCGCTGGCTATCGGAGCAACATTATGCACGGCCGCGATTTTGACGAATATAGGTTTTTTGTACCGGGTCGCTTCCTTGATGCCATATATAAGCTGCTTGAGATCTTCGATGGAATAAATATCGTGGTGAGGAGCAGGGCTTATCGCGTCGGTACCCTCCGGTATCATACGCGTCTGGCTTATTTCGCGAGAAACCTTCTCGCCTGGCAGATGTCCGCCAATGCCGGGCTTTGCGCCCTGGCCGATTTTTATTTCCACAGCAGCGGCACTATTGAGGTAT
>MHYB01000104.1:0-75 GCA_001824635.1 Planctomycetes bacterium GWF2_50_10 | reverse complement strand
TGAGCATTAAGACTTATCGAGCCATAACTCATCGCCGAAAACATGATCGGCGTAGCCAGTTCAAGCTGCGGGCTG
>MHYB01000103.1:11897-12081 GCA_001824635.1 Planctomycetes bacterium GWF2_50_10 | reverse complement strand
CGTTGGGGGTCGGCCAGACGTGGAGATCGATCATGGGGTTGCCTCTCGCTGGTTGACGGATCGGCCGCCACGGTGTCGCCGACCGGCGGCCGGAAGCGGCGCGGTCCCCGTAAGGTGGGCGGAGGGCGGCCTCCTGTGAAGAGGCCGGCCCGGCCTCAGCCCGCGGCGGCGCGGACGCGTCGGC
>MHYB01000103.1:11744-11886 GCA_001824635.1 Planctomycetes bacterium GWF2_50_10 | reverse complement strand
AGTTCGGCGGCCAGCTCGTCGTACTCGCGCACCACCGGGAACTGCGGGAACTCGCGAATGACGTTGTCCGGCGCGCGGAACAGGATGCCGGCGTGGGCGGCACCCAGCATCGAGGTGTCGTTGTAGGAATCGCCGGCGGCGA
>MHYB01000103.1:11502-11687 GCA_001824635.1 Planctomycetes bacterium GWF2_50_10 | reverse complement strand
GCCGGTGGCAGAACAGCGTCGGCCAGCCCAACTGGCGCATCAGCGGCTTGGCGAATTCGTAGAAGGTGTCCGACAGGATGACCACCTGGAACGTCTCGCGCAGGCCATCGAGGAATTCCCGGGCGCCCTCCATCGGACCCATCTTGGCGATGACCGCCTGGATGTCGCCGATGCGCAGGCCGTGC
>MHYB01000103.1:6489-11437 GCA_001824635.1 Planctomycetes bacterium GWF2_50_10 | reverse complement strand
GAGGGAGTCGGAGACGATGGCGCGGGGGCGAGCGAGAAGGGCGTTGAATAGCGAGCTTTTGCCAGCGTTTGATGGTCCTGCGATGGCGACGGATGGCAGGGCGAGGAGGCGAACAGCTGGGAGGGAATTTGTGAGGAGGGCGTTCAAGGTGGACTGAAGGGACTGGAGGCGGGAGGTTAGGGCTGGGGGGGAGATAAATTCGATATCTTCCTCGGAGAAGTCGAGCGAGGCTTCGATGAGGCTGATGAGGTCGAGGAGGTCGGTTAGGAGGAAGTCGAGTTTGGACTGGAGGGCGCCTTTTAAGAGAAGGTGGGCGGCGCGGAGCTGGATGGAGTTGGTTGCGGTAATGAGCTGGGCGACGGCCTGGGCCTGGGCGAGGTCTAGTTTGCCGGCGAAATATGCGCGGGCGGTGAATTCGCCGGGCTGGGCTGGGCGGGCGGATGCGTGGAAGATGTTTTTTAAAAGGGCGTCGGCTATGCAGATCGGGGCGAGGAGGTGGATCTCGATGAGGTCGTCGCCGGTGTAGGAGTTGGGGGAGCGGAAGGGGTAGAGGGTGGCATCGACGGAGAGTTCCGGGTCGATAGTGAGCTGGGTTTGGGTGAGGCGGGTGTGAGCCAATTCCAATGGTGAGGGGGAGAGGGAATTTATTATGTCAAATGCTGATGGGCCGGTGATGCGGAGGATGTGGTAGACGGCATCGGGTGCGTGGGGTGATGAGAAGGCGGCGATGGTATCATTTAGGTTGTACATATTGCGACAAATCTTAACTGCAAATTGGCGAAGATTAACACAGAATTCGGGAAAAAGCAAAAATAAGAAGATCACTTTTGTTCTTGACCGTGTTTCTTATGAAGATATACTGTTTCCTATGAATGAACATGCAATAGGTGAAAACATACGTGCTCTGCGGGAGGCGGCAGGCCTTACACTTACTGAGGCTGCGAGAAAATCTGCTTTGACGAAAAGCGCCCTTTCCAAGATCGAAACGGGGCAAAGCTCGCCCCCTATAGCAACCCTGCTTAGAATAGCCGGAGCACTTGGCGTATCAATAGTACAGTTCTTTGATGAAGAAAAGCGTGATCCGGCTTTTGTGCTCACGAGGAAAGGCAAAGGCAATATCCTGACACGGGATGGTTCGCAATTCGGTTATTCATACGAGGCATTATGTCTGGCAAAACGCAATACAATAGCTGAGCCATTTTTGTTAGAGATCAAGCCTGGTGATCCTGAAGGCAAATTCCATCATGAAGGACAGGAATTCATTTTCATGCTTTCAGGAAAGATGGGCGTAAAGATAGGAAGCGAGGAGATGGTGCTCAACCCAGGTGATTCGCTTTATTTTGATTCGCATAATGAACATAGTACGAAAGTAGTTGGAACAAAATCGGCAAGGTTTTTGTGCCTGTTTGTAAACGGCTCTAATTCAAGAAAGGGACAGCAATGATTAATATCGAACTTACTGGGAAAACGGCGGTCATTACAGGGGCAGGGCAAGGTTTAGGTGCAGCGATAGCTCAAACACTTTATGGGGCCGGGGCGAATGTGGTAATCAATTATTTTAAAGATCCGCAGGGAGTCAATGAGCAACGCGCAAATGAAGTCGTGAAAAAACTTGGGTCAAAAGCTGTGGCTATCGAAGCTGATGTGCGTAATCAGGCATCTGTTGAGGCTATGATAGCCAAGACAATCGAGGCGTTTGGCAGGCTGGATATAGTTGTAAATAATGCGGGCATCATACGCGACAAGACTATCAAGAAAATGAGCAGTGAGGAGTGGCAGAGCGTTTTAGATACGAACCTGACAGGGCCTTTCAATGTGTGCAAATGTGCCACGGAGAAACTTGCTGAAGGCGGGAGAATAGTAAACTTCGCGTCAATTTCAGGTGTAGTAGGTTTTTTCGGGCAGTGCAATTATTCGGCGTCAAAAGCTGGCGTTATAGCTCTTACAAAAGTGCTGAGCAAGGAGCTTGGTAAGCGGAAAATCACAGTAAACGCAATAGCGCCTGGCGTAGTACTTACAGAAATGGGCAAAACGATCCCGGAAGAAGTGCGGGCGGAAATGCTCAAATCCGTACCACTGGGGCGTTTTGGCGAGCCATCAGAAATTGCATCTGTTGTTTTGTTTCTTTGCAGTGATCTTGCAAGTTATGTTACGGGGCAGGTTATTCATGTGAACGGAGGATGGATCGGGTGAGGAATTCCAGAGAAGATAAGCTTTGCAGCGTGAGTGAAGCTATCGGAATGATTTGCGACGGCAATACAATCGCATGCAGCGGTTTTGTTGGGGCTGGGCATCCGGAAGCTCTTACGGCTGAGCTTGAGAGGCGATTTCTCGAAAGCGGCAGCCCGCAAAATTTAACAATCGCATACGCAGCGGGACAGGGTGACGGCAAGAGCAGGGGGCTAAATCATGTCGCTCACAAGAAGCTGATTCGCAGGGTGGTAGGAGGCCATTGGGCGCTGGCTCCGGGACTGGGCAAACTTGCAAGCGAAGGTGAGATCGAGGCGTACAATTTTCCGCAGGGTGTAATGTGTCAATTATACAGGGACATTGCAGCAGGTCGGCCGGGATGTATAACGCATATCGGGCTTGATACGTTTATCGATCCAGCATTGCAGGGGGGGCGATTAAATCAGAACTCTCCGGAAAGCCTGGTGGAAAGAATCGAGCTGGGCGGCAAGACGTGGTTATGGTACAAATCCTTTCCTATTAATATAGGATTCATCCGGGCGACAGCGGCTGATCCGCTGGGCAATCTTGTTATGGATAAAGAAGCAATGATCGGTGATGTTCTGCCGATCTCGCAAGCCGTGCATAACTGCGGAGGGATAGTCATTGCGCAGGTGGAGCATTTAGTTGATGAGCCGGTCAATCCACAGCATGTGCGCGTTCCGGGCATACTTGTGGACAGAATAATTATAGCTGATACGCACGAGCATCATCAGACATACGGAGAGGTTTACAACTGTGATTATTGTTTGCCGCACAAATGCGGTCAGAAGATTGGGGCGGATCTTGGCAGACTAGCGATGGATGAAAGGCGCATAATAGCAATACGGGCGTGTGATGAAGTTGGCGAAAACGCAGTGGCAAATTTAGGTATCGGCATGCCCGAGGGGATAGCAAGGATCGCGGCGGAACGGGGCATACTGCATAAGCTGATACTTACAGTCGAGAGCGGACCAATCGGCGGGATGCCTGCGGGAGGTTTGAGTTTCGGGGCATCGATGCATCCTGACGCAATTATTGATCAGCCTTCGCAATTTGATTTTTATGACGGAGGCGGACTTGATTTCGCTGCACTTGGAGCTGCCCAGATAGATTCGTGTGGTAATGTCAATGTTTCGAAGTTTGGCCCGCGGCTGGCTGGCGTGGGCGGATTTGTGAATATCACGCAGACGGCGAAAAGGCTTGTTTTCTGCGGAACGTTTACAGCATCGGGTTTGGAAATCGCGGTTGAAAACGGAATTTTGCGAATTGTAAAAGAAGGCACGGTACGAAAATTTAGGGAGCAAGTTGAACAGATATCCTTCAGCGCAAAACGAGCTAAAAGCGTTGGGCAGGAGGTGCTCTATGTGACTGAGCGTGCAGTTTTTCGGCTGATAGACGGAGGACTGGAGTTGGTAGAAGTTGCGCCTGGAATTGATATCCAGGAGCAGATCGTGAAGCTGATGGATTTTGTGCCTGTAATGAAAAATGTTAAGAAAATGGCTGAGCATTGTTTCAAGTAGAATGGAGTGATAGATGAGCAAAATATATATAGTTGCAGCTAAACGAACACCGCAGGGCCGTTTTATGGGGGCGCTTACCAAACGGTCAAGCGTTGATCTTGGCGTAGCTGCGGCACAGGCGGCTTTAAAGGATATAGGAGCGGCCAAAATTGACCAGGTGATCGTTGGCAATGTTCTTTGTGCCGGACGCGGTATGAATATCGCCAGGCAGATCGCGGTGAAAGCGGGAGTGCCTATTGAAAGTCCGGCGTTTACAGTTAATATGATGTGCGCATCGGGGATGCAGGCTATTATATTGGCGGCGGGGGCAATTAAGTCTGGTGAAGCAAATGTGGTTCTTTGCGGCGGAACAGAATCAATGTCCAATGCGCCGTATGTTCTTGAACGTGCAAGAGGCGGTTATAAACTGGGTGATGGAGTTTTGCTTGACACATTGCTGCGTGACGGTCTTGTTGACAGCTTTGATAATGAGCATATGGGTTTGTTGACTGAACGCATGGCAGAGCAATACAAAATAGGAAGGGCTGCGCAGGATGAATTTGCAGCACAGAGTCAGAGTAAATACGGAGGTGCGCATGCAAAAGATCTATTTGCGAATGAGCTGGTGAAATTGCCAGAGCTTGATAAAGATGAACATCCACGGTCCGAGGCGACTGTTGAGCAACTTGCGGGACTGAAAGCTGCATTCAAAAAAGACGGCACTGTAACGGCTGGCAACGCATCAGGAATAAATGATGGAGCAGCAATGCTGGTGGTGTGCGACGAAGGCACTGCGGCAGAAAACGGATGGAAACCACTTGCTGAAATTTATGGATGGGCCAACGCGGGATGTGATCCCAAACTGATGGGACTGGGGCCGGTATATGCGACACAGAAATTATGTAAAGGGCTGGGAATCGGAATTGAGGCATTTGATACTATTGAACTCAATGAAGCATTCGCGGCACAATCGCTTGCGTGTATGCAAGAACTTAAACTTGATGCAAAACGTGTTAATCCTGAAGGCGGGGCGATTGCGATGGGACATCCAATAGGAGCAAGCGGGGCACGGATACTGGTGCATCTTGCTCATCGTGTTTCACAGGGTCTTACGAAAAATGGTCTTGCGACATTGTGCGTTGGCGGCGGCATGGGTAGTGTAGTGGCATTGAGATAATAACAGTTTCTGCTGTAGAAAAGGCTTTATCTCGCCCTTTCAGGGCTTGGTACATGGTGGT
>MHYB01000103.1:0-6434 GCA_001824635.1 Planctomycetes bacterium GWF2_50_10 | reverse complement strand
CAGGGCTGAATCAAAAAACTTTTTCTACAGAGCGCTAAATTCCAATGACTCATACTTTCGCCCCTGCCGGGGCTTTTTACTATTCAGGTGTTTTATACCCATAGCTTACGCTGTGGGCTACTCCCTTACGCCCCATCCGGGGCTAAACACGGCCTAGCTGCGCTAGACCGCGCCACGAGGGAAGACACAAGCGAGACGCTTGTGCTACTTTATTGCGGCCCTTGGGGGGTGAGGAATACAAGTGAGATGATTGTGTTGCACTGGGTTATCGAATTGCGCCCCTTCAGGGGAGAAGACCAAAAGGTTTTCTATAGAGCAACAATTTCCATGATGAAAAAAACCCGGCGGGTTGGGACCTACCGGGTTTTTTACGTATCGTAATCTATCCCTTACGGGTTAGGATTTGAAGAAGGGTTTTGAGCGGGGTTTCTTTGCTTTGCCGCCGGCTTTTGAGGTTGTTGGGACAAGAACCTGGGCCTGTGCTTCATCGCGTTCCCTAATGTGTTTTCGGATGACGTACTGTTCGATGATGCCGCCGAAGGTTGAGGCCATGATGTAGAGGTTGAGGCCCGACGGTGCATTATAAAGTACAAGGAGCATCATTACAGGCATCATTACGAGCATCATTTTCTGCTGCTGCTTCATCGCGTCGGACATTGGCTGGCCCGCTGACATTGGTGTGAGCTTCTGCTGGAGATAGAAGGCTATGGCCAGGAGTATGGGTAAAAGGTTTATCGATGAGATCGGGCCTATCATTGTGCCCAGGAGGGGGATGTTGACAATGGCGAACCTGTAGATGGCGTCGGGGCCTGAGAGGTCTGTGATCCAGACGGGAAGGAATTCGGCGTTACGCAGTTCGATGCCGGCGTAGATGGCGCTGTAGAGTGCGATCCAGATGGGCATCTGGAGGAGCATTGGGAGGCAGCCGAGAATGGGGCTGGTGCCGTGCTCGCGGTAGAGTTCCATCATGCGGCGGTTCATTTCCTGTTTGTTGTCGGCATATTTTTTGCGGATCTCTTCGGCCATGGGGCCGAGCTTAGACATCTTCATCATCGAGACCTGGCTGGACTTGGTGATTGGATGGAGGGCAAGGCGGACGAGGAGAACCAGTATGATAATTATTAAGCCGTAGTTGGGGATGAATGCGAAAGCCCATTTCATCAAAGCAAGGATAGCAAATGAGAGGGGGTCTATGAGGCCGAACGCGCAGAAGCAGGCGTTGAAATCTATCGCGTGGTAATAGCCAAGCTGGGTGTAAAGCGGGCTGGCTTCGAATATGTCTTTGTCCTTGGGGCCGAGATATAGCTGGAAGGAGTTGGACTGTGAAGAGCCGGGTTTGCCGGCGGATTCGAGAGAGGTTGGAATGACCCGATAGCGAAGAGCCAGCGAAGTTGTGGAGAGCGGGTCTTTTGAAGCGATATTCGCGGGGGCGGCGGTATCGACGGCGAACGTTTGCGCGGCGGAGACGAAGGCGGGCAATTCTGCGCCTGTCGCGGGTACGGGGCGAAGTATGCCGGTGAAATATTTATTTGAGACGGCGGACCATAAAAATTTGAACTGGGGCTTCTTGTGTGTAATGGCGTTTGTGAAATCGGCGGCCTTTTGAACGGTGACCAGATCGATCTTGGTGGATTCGATGCGCTGGTTTGCGGGGTCAATGAAGGCGCCGACGGCGCGGATGTCGGGGCGGATGTCTTCGTGGTTTAAGCCGAGGGGGCCGATGAGGTCGTAATTTGTGAGGAGGAGCTGGTTAGAGAGATTTACAAGGGTGATGTTGAAATCGACCTGGTAACTATCGCGGCGGACGGTAAAGGTTTTGATGAGCTTTAGGACTTCTGATGAATCGGCGGCCTTTATGAGGGCTTCGAATTTAACGGATTGGGAATTTGCGTCTGATGTTACCGGGGACATTTTCCAGTTGAGTTTATCGAGCGGGAGTCGCTGGCCTGCGTCTACGAAGAGCAGCGAGGAATTTGAAAGAGGAGATATTTTTTGGCCGTTGGCGGCGAAGGCGGGCTGAATGATCGTGAGGGGTTTGGGGTTTTTGTCGCGGGTTGTGAATGTTGAAAAGGTGGCTTTTTCGATTGCGGCGCCGGTGTTGGTGAATTCGATCTGGAATTTGTAGCCGGAGTTTTTATCAAGCGAACCGAGGGTCGCGGTTGCGGGGGAGTTATTGACAGCTTCGAGTTCTGTGAAGACGGGTCTTTGCTCGGCCTTGATGGAGGCGTTTTGCTGGGCGAAGGTGAATGATGTGATAAGTAAAGTTATGAATGCTATTGTTTTGTAAGTTTTCATTGTGAATCCAAATTTAAAATTCAGTTTTACCACGAAGGTCACGAAGAACACGAAGTTTTCTAATTCCAATTTGATGGGTCGCTGCGCGACTACCGTTTAATCAGCGGCCCTCTTTGAGGCGGTCGGCTTCGAAGTTGTCGAGTTCTTTTATGTCATAGATCTTTTTGACGGTTGAATCTATGTCGTATTCGAGGCGGACAAAATTTACCTTGTTATCATTGACGAAGACGTAGCTTGCGCGCGGGTCGCGGTCGCGCGGCTGGCCTACGGAGCCGACGTTTACGATTGCTTTTTCGCCGTCGATGATCGGGTAGACGTTTGAGAGTTCGTCGGGGGCGTAGAAATCCGGGTCTGCGAGGAAGACTCCGGGCAGATGGGTGTGGCCGACGAAGCAGATGTGCTCAGTTCTTTCGAAGAGGGCGTTCATCTTGGGCTGGTTGGTATATACGTCTTCCGGGAAGATATATTCATTGATGGGGCGGCGCGGGGAGGCGTGGCAGAAATCGAGGCGTGCTTTTACGCCGGCGAGCTCGGTTTCGAGGGTCCATCGCATTTCCTGGCGGCCGATGAAATTCCAGCGTTTTGAGCGGGCATCGCGGGCGGTATCGGCTTCGAGGGTGGCGCGAGTCCAGTATGAGGCTTGTTCGGCGCCGATATTGAAATTTGTGGGTTCGTAAAGGACGGCGTAGTCGTGGTTTCCGAGTACGCAGGCCTGGGTTTTTTCGATGATGAGGTCGAGGCACTCGGCGGGGTTTGGCCCGTAGCCGATGACGTCGCCGAGGCAATAGATGATCTTGATGCCCCGTTTTTCGATGTCGGCAAGGACAACGGTGAGGGCTTCTATATTAGAATGTATATCGCTGATTATCGCAAACATAGAGTCTTATTACGTTTAGATATTAAATTAGGTTGGTAGATTACCAGAAAAGGGGGAAAAAGCAAATATTTAAGAAGGCGAAAGGCAAGAAGGCAACAGGCAAGAGGAAGGGCCTGGGTGCGGGAGGGCTTCTAAGTTCTAAGTGCAAAGGGTGTGAAAAGTGTGAAAAGTGCGAAAGGGCCAAAGTGCGTAAGTGCGGAAGTGCTTAAAAAAAGGCAACAGGCAGGAGGCAAGAGTTAGGGTTGGGGGTCTTCGATGTTGTGGTGGTGGGGGGTGATGTGGCCGTACTGGGACATGGTGTAGGGGTCGCCGAAGGGGCATTGGGGTGGGCCATCGGGGAAGATGTCGCGGTTGGAGGTCAGTTCATCAAGTGTTGCTGCTTTATTATTCTGGTTGAAGTAGAGGTCGCTGACCTTATTTATGATAACGATATTTGACTGGCAGGAAGTGGCCCTTGCTTTATCAGGATTGACCATCAATCGGGGTATTGAGATCGCGGCCAATGCGCCGAGTATGGCACAAACGGATAGAATCTCGACTTGCGTAAACGCCTTATTAACTTTCATACTAAATATACCAATAAACAGTGATGAGAAATGTTTCGGCTATTTATATATCTTGCTTAATCAGAATAGTAAAAAAAGACCGTATGCCTTTGCGCTGTGGATTTTATGGGGCATGCTATTTGCGGCGGGATTTGGTGGTCAGGTACGCCGGTGGGCCGAGCCTTGCCAGGGTCAGGGAGGCGGATTCGAGCTTAAAGAGAAGTATGAGGGTGTGCTTTTTGTCGGTGTAAATGAAGCATTCATACCAGCCGGTGCCCTCGGTTACGAGGCGGTTGGTTGTGTATGAAGCGGGCAATTCCCTTTTTTTGAGGACATAATCGGTGAAGGTTTTAAGGTCTGTATCGAGCTTACGGCCGTCGGAAACCTGTTTTTTGTACTTCTTATAATCTGTCTTAAAATCGTCGTGAAACCTGAGTCTCAACTATTGAGTTCCTTAATTAAATCGTCGCCATCCTTGGCATTTGCAAGCCCATGGCCCATTTCGACCTGTTCAATGGTCGCCATAGCCGTTTTGCTGGGCACTTTGAGTTCAAAAGGTATGCCTTTGTGCAGAATTATCTGCTGGAGGTACATCTTTATCGCGTCCGAGAGGTTTATGCTCAGGGTTTCGAGAATATCGCTGACCTTAGCCTTAGTTTCATGATCGATTCGCACTTGAATAGTATCGGTAGCTGCCATAAAACACCCTTTTGTAATGACATTGTCACTACATAGAATATCGCATAGAGCGGGGGGGTTGTCAAGAAAGAAAAAGAGAAGAAGTGCCTAAGTGCCAAAGTGGCAAAGTACTTAAAAAAAGGCAATGCAGGGTTCTGGATTTCTAAGTTGCTATTTTGGGCTGAAAAATTTGGGGTTGAGGGTTGGGTCGAGGGGGAGGGGGACGATCTCGGCGGGCATGGTGAAGTTGGGGGCGGTTAGCTGGACTTCTTCGGAGAGGTCTGCCATTTCCTGATCGACGATGGCAAGGGAGTATGCGCAGGCTAGTTTGTGGGAATAGACGACGCGGTCTGTCCAGCCTATCTCTAGGCCGCCGTACTGGACGGTGAGATCGCGGTGCTGGTGGGCGTTGCCCTGGAGTTTTAGGCCGACTAGCTGGCGGGTCGGGCGGCAATTAGACTGGGGCTTTTTGGGGTCGAGCAGGGCGGCGAGGCCGTAGGCTGCGGGGGGGAGGCGCTGGGGCAGGAGCTGGTCTGTGAGCATTATTGGCAGGGATGCTTCGGTGAGGGCGGCTTCGAGGCATTCCATGCCGGCGGGGGTTATGTTTTCCTTTTTATGGTATTTTTCGATGGCGGAGGCTGCGAGCTTGCAGGCGGCGGCGGGGGCGATGAGTTCTATGCCATCGAGGGAGAGGAATGAGCCGCGGACGACGGTAATGGGCATCATGAAAAGGCTGATGCTTAGGCAATTGCCGATCTCGAGGTCTTCAATGTCGATCGGGACGATGTTGCGGAAGGCGTTTACGGCGGCGGGGCCGTAGAGGGCGAGCATTCCGGTTTTTTCGGTGTTATCAATTATTTTGAGGTCGGAAATACCATTCTGGTCGCTTATGGATTTGATGATTTCGAGAAGTTTTTTACGCGAACGGGGGCTTGCGAGGATTAGATACGAGGCGTTTATTTTGCAGAGACGGACGATATCCAGAAGCGAGCCGCAGGTATCGGGGGCGATGGCCCATGTCCAGGAGCCTGATTCGAGGTTATCGGTGCGGGAGACGAAGAGGCTGTGGATGAGGGCCGGGGCATCGGAGCCGGAGACGGCGATACGGGCGAAGGCGCTGAGGTCGAATGCGCAGCAGTGCTGGTAGAGGGCGGCGGATTCGGCGGCGGGGCTGCCATAATCGGCGGGGAGGGAGAAGCCGCAGTAATTTTCGAAATTGGCGCCGAGGTTTTTGTGGAGGCCGTCGAATGGGGTTGTGAACATAATAAACCTAAATCAAAGATAAAAAATAAGGAGTCGCTGCGCGAAACCATTTATTTGTTACGGGAAAGGTACCGTTTGGGGGCGGAAAATACAAATAAAAGTTTTGAATTTTGAGTTATGGGTTTTGAGTTCACCTTTCCAAAGCCTAGTCGGTGCGCGCGGATGATGTTTTTTGAGCGAGGGGTAATGGTCGCGGGCGGGTTGACAAAAGAAAGATAATGGGTTACAAGGTTGTGATATCTTATAAATTATTAAAGGTAGCGGTGTTGTTTGCTGTTTAAACGAAGCCAAACGTCAATCATTGGGGCTTTTTTCATACTTTCCTATTTTGCCATTCTTGCGAATACATTTTCTTACCTTAAGCTGATCAAATTTGACGGGGGCGGTACGTTTGCATTTGCGGCGGCGGTATGGCTAATTTACGGGGCGGTTTATCTTTTGCCAGCGGCGGCGGGTACGGGGCTTGCGTGGCTGGTGTTTGGGCGGGGCGTGACGGCAAGATTTTTGGGGCAGGGCTGGAGTAATACGGCAATTTACTGCGCGGCGGTGCTTGGGGCGGCGGCGATGAACATTTTGCTTTTCGCAGACGGGATGATATTCAAGATGTTCGGATTTCACATAAACGGATTTGTGTGGAATCTTATAACGACGACGGGCGGAATAGATTCGATGGGCGGGGACACAGATACGTCTGTTACTTTCGGCTTGATACTGACTAGTATAGTGGTCGGGCAAGCGGGGCTGTTAGTTTTGAGCGGGACCGAGTTTGCGGGTAA